>CAJCHQ010000723.1 GCA_903970295.1 Bryobacterales bacterium | reverse complement strand
ATATTCGATTCAATATTGGCGTAAAGGGTTCGCTTCGCCGGGCTTCGCCCGCCCTTGACCCCAATATTGAACCCACTCAGATTTCAAAAGAGGCCAAATTATCCTTCGTATTTTGGGGTTTACCAATCTCGAACGTGTGTTTTGTTATGCCCTCGGAAAAAGTCACTTTTCCTATTGATGGTGCAAGAGTCATTTGAAAACCACTTTTACGCTCGATGGGCGCGGTCAGATGATCTACGTCCCTCGCGTCAGAGTTAATCGTGAAAGTGTTCCAAACTTTGGTGTTCGACCCAGTCGTTAAAATTTCTCTCCGGTGCAGATCGGATCGTTTTCTTGCAGACTTTAACTGTTCATCGGCTGTTTCTTCATCCAGTTTAAGTTGCTCTTTGGAGCAGCATGTGTCATCTGTTTTAGTTGCCTGAGCGGTCGATTGCGACCACGCGAAACTGGATAGCAATGAAAGTGTTATCAGCGAGAAAATTCGCATTCGCTTTTTTCTAAGAATGTTTTCGAGATGCCCCATATGCTTCTTAATCTGCGCAGCTTACCTACGTAGAGATTCTGAATTAATCAAAATAGCACTACGCAAATGATGCTTTTGATGTATTCAAATGCATCATTTGCGTATGATTGAGTTTATATTTCACGCCCTTTTTCTGAGTCCTAGCGACAACGGATTCGCGGTGTTTGAGAGAATGGGGCAACGATTAATGCTCTGCGTAGGTAATGCCAGTTCCTGTTGCATCGCATGCTGTTTCGTTGTATTCCACAGTGTGGTCAACGGGGGCTGAGTCGTGACAGACTAATTCAAGCTTGCCTGTCTTGTAATTCATTTTTTGTATGTACTTTACGTGACGAACTATCTTTGTGCCTTGAACTACGCTAATCCAATCCCATTGATAGCCATTTGCTATTGCTTTTAAATGCAGCGGCGGATTTGGTTGGAATGACGGCGCATCGGTGGACCAGATTGTTTGCAACGCCTTGCTCTTTATGTCATATAAATAGTACGTGTGGCTTTGCTCAAAATGGTGAGGTTCATATTCATACGGCAGGCAAGTCCGACTAAAGAAAGCATAAGACGAAGACGCATCAAGAGTTCGTAGCAGATAAATAGGGCATACGTCTCCCTTGAAATTCGCAGGTAAGGCGATCCTAAATGTATCTTTCGTCTTGCCTTGCGAGAACGTTAGCTTCCCACTTTGTGGATCAAGTTGCATATTAAAGCCGGATTTTCTTTCGATAGGTGAAACGAGATCTTCTTGTCGATGCGAATCAGAATATATTGAGAATATGCTCCACATTTCCTGGTCGGTGCCAGATGCAAGAATGTCTTTGCGACGCTGATCGAAATTTTTCTGATCCGCTTTCCGCCTCTCAGCTTCATCTTGCTCCGTAACTTCAAGCTGCTCCTTTGAACAACATGTGTATTCGGACTTTTGCGGTGAAGCCGTTGTTTGTGAGTGTGCAAAATTCGTTGAAAAACCGACTAGTGCGAATATTAGCGATGGAAGAAAAATTTCTTTCAATGGATTATGAGTGGACATAATGATTTTATTCATTTTCAATGTTGCGCAATAACAAGGGTTTAAATTCAACTCGGTGTCGCAGCTATGGCGCATTTCTGTTCGTGCAATTTTGAATCAATAACAGCGGGTCCATCAGATTTGCCATACCCGATCCCGCTGTACCATCGATTCGAAGCTCGAAATGTAAATGAGAACCTTTCTCTATTGTAGTCATTAGATTGGCATTTCCAGTATGTCCAGTTTTTCCTATAACATCTCCAGCATGCACATGCATTTTTCCGCCGGTATTGAAGGGAGGATCGAATGGGGTCAGATGAGCGTAAAAAAAACCAACCTTTTTTTGTGCTGCAGCAGCCTTTTCAACATTGATTCTTTTAGACAGGACTGCCAAATGTTCCGGCGATAATTGTTCAAAGTCTACCAGCAGCAAAATTGTATTGCCGTAATTTCCGCTATGCGGAGTGAAAACGATTGTGCCACTCGCAACAGCTTTAATAGGGGTGCCCGGTTCAGCGGCTAAATCGACACCTTGGTGCTGGTAATGGCCAATTACTGCACCGGTTACCGGGTCATTTTTTGTACGCTCTGCGCCAAATCGTTTGTCTCTTGTTGAGCCTGAGACTTTGCTTCGGATCGTACATACATCTAATGGATCGCACCATTCACCATTCTTACTGATTGAATTCAATGTTGCACTGTTCGGTGTCTGAGCAGCTGTTGCGGGCGTCTGTGATGACGCGGTCGGCTGGGGCGCGGCAGGAGTAACAGCGGGCTTCGGGGCGGTCGATGTCGTGTTTCCTGGCGGCGTTGAACTAGCGGACTTTTGCGTCGGCTTGGGCGCGTTCTTTCGAGGTGGGGCTTTAGGAACAGGTGGTTGACTACAGATGCTTGCCACAATTTCCGCGGTCGGTCGAATTTTTTCACTTGGATTCAAATCCTTGACCAAGTAGTTTTTTGTATTAACGCGGGTGTCCGTTACCAAATAAAATAACCAGTATTGATAGGCTTTAACACTATCGCCGCCAAATTGATCAATTAATCGATCAATTTTTTCTTCTGCCTTTTTACCGACACCAATCTGGGTCTCCAGCATTGCGCGACCAGTTTTGTTGTCGTATTTAACATTTTTGTCGAGCCCCATCAAACGTACAAAGCCAAGCGCGCCCTCGTGATACATTGCGTAAATAAGCTTCGCTTTTTCTGCTACCGGCAAATCGGGTATCGGTATGCGAGTTATGGCTGTGAAGTGTTTAGGTAAGCTACTAAAAAAACTTGCATTGCCATCTATGGCATATTTGGGATCGAGTCGTTTTGCGAGAAACTCAGGGTCGTGGCGCAATTTTTCTTCAAGCCCAGGCTTGTAATCTTGAGCCAACAACGTGGATCTATCTTGATACACGCCTAACCAACCAACGTCTATAAATTGTCCTAGTCCTTGAGCCGATGAGGTTGATGCTTGGGCCTTGCTTACAAATCCGCTCTCAGCCCACATTATGGCTGCGAGTGCCTGCGGGGGGACGGAATATTTCTTTGCACTTTGAATGATTAAATCTCGATATTGAGCACCGAGCGGATCAACTAATCGAAAATTTTCTTCAGTATAGAGAGTTGCCAGCGCGTGGGTTGGCGCGCCACCTTCAGTTCTAACCTGTTGTTGAACCGTTTCTGTTCCAGATTCTGCTTTTGCAGTTGTTTCCTTTTTGACCTGGGCTGCTGACGATTCCTGCTTTCCCACCTCTGGAAGCATATTTCCGACAACTTTGACCAATCGAGAGTCAATTGATGCGCTACATACCCCAAGCGGCAGTACATCCTTCTCAGCAATAAGAATTTGCTCTTTTTCCAAATCTTCGATCCATACTTTTAGCCCTTTGCTGTGGTCGAAAATACTGAGTACTACAGTTTTGTCGCCAGTGAGTTCGCATTGCTGCTGCCCTTTTCCATCGTAGTCCGCCCAAATAGCATTTGGCTTAAATTGGGTGAAGTCCAAGCCGCGGAAGATGAGGGTAAGCACCGTGTCAGGGTCTTGGTCATCGGGGAGAAGAATGACCTGTCCAATCGACAAATAATTTGCTGAATCGCCCGTCATTCCATTAATCTTGGCGAGCGTATTGACATCTATGCCATGATCCTTGGCGATCTTCCACAGCGTATCGCTTTTCTTGACAATATACTTTTGCATCAGAATTCCTTGTTTCAATTCAATGATTGTTCGTCATCGCGGGTTTCAGTCAGATGGCCGGCGTTAATTTCGCCTCCGTCTTCGGCACCATCACTATCGTTCTCGAACTGAATTGTCCAGCCATCGAAACCAACTAAGGCTTTGTATTGTTTATTATGATCAGCCTGCAAAGGCGGAGTTGTACCTGCATCCGATATTGGGTGTTCAGCAATTTTTCCACCTTTAACTGCATCAAAGAATTTCGCAGTGGCGCCAGATAAGGCAATGCCTTCTGCGCTATGTGCAAGTAAAGAAATTGCGTGAGGGCCTTCGTATTTGCTCGTGATCGGTTCCGGCTTGGAGCTTGCAGGTCCTGCCAGTTTGTAGTTACCGGACTTCATATCGATAGTACCTGGGCAATGCAACTCAATATTGCCATTCGCAATCTTGATGTATCCGCCGCCGGACATCAACGTGATGTGCTTGTCGGCAGTAACCATCACATGATCATGGCTGGCATTGATCACGACGCTCTGATCAGCAATCAATTGCACGTCATCATTCTGCGATTGTGTGATGTGCTTACCCTTGTTGGCGATGCTCTTGATACCGCCTTCCACCGCAAATTGACTAATTCCGTGCCCTGCGTGTAGATTCAACTTGTCGCCAGCGGTTATATGTTGATTCCGCTGTGCCACCTGATCGATATGCTGTCCGCTGGCGACTGTGATGTCTTTTGGCGAACCGAGCGCAATGCCTGCATGACCGGAAACCGCGATGACAGGCTGACCCCCATTGTCGCCCTTTTCCGAGTTGGAACCATGGCCAAGACTTTCAACGGCATCATGAAGGTCTTTTTGCGGCTTGGGGTCGCTCTTATTACCTTGATGATCGCTGGCGAAATCACCCATGCTCTTCGCCAAGTTCAATGCCTGCTGCAAAATGTAGACGAGTTCTTCTCTTGAGAGTGCATTGCCTTCCGCAGCCTCGCGTCCAGCTGAGCTGAGCAATAACCCGTTTGCCGCCCGCAATGCACCCCAGGCATCAGTGCGCAATTCAAAACCTTCGCCGCGCGCTTCCGCCTTGCCGTTGCGCGGATGCGTTAAGTAACCGAGATTAAGTTGACTTTTGGCATGCTCAGATTCCAACTGCGTGCGAATTTCGCCGGATGTATCGTCAAACAGCAATTGGTTATAACGGTTTCCCTGGAACTCTTTACTCTTGATGCCAGCGAGTGTTTGGTTTGTGGGAAGTCCACCAGAGCTACTGAAACTTGTTGGCATTTGGTTTGCGTTGTTGACGCGAGCTATTGCTATAGGCATATCTGGATTTCCATCCAGATGCTCAATGATGACCTCCTGCCCGATGCGAGGTATCATCACTTCACCCCAGTTCGATCCGGCCCAACTGCTTGCAACACGTATCCAGCAAGAACTGTTTTCGTTTCTGTCGGAATGTCGATCCCAATAGAAATACACCTTGATCTGCCCGTATTCGTTTGTCCACACTTCTTGCCCCGACGGTCCCGTTACCAATGCGGTTTGCGGTCCAACAATTTGTGGCTTGACTGTAATGCGCGGGGGCTGATAGCGTTCGTTCGACGGCCTGGCTGTGAACTCAATATTCCACGTAGTGACGTCTTCACCCGTACCGGTCGCGTCTGAATTTTCTCGGAACCAGTAATTGGTGCCTACGATCAGATATTCCGCATTGTAAGTACGATTTGGATGGTTGGTCAGCTTGAAGTAGTAGCCGGGAGCGACGCCGCGCGCATTGGTTTGTGCAGTAATCGTCTGAAAGTCGAGTTGCTGCTGCTCGCTACGTACACCCGCACGTTTGGCACCGTCATCGCGCTCGACATAAGCACCAGACCATTCGTATATCTCAAAACTGTCGTTGCTATGGCCTTTGCTATTGCCATCAGATTGCTGCAAATTTGCGGTAGGTGCTTTGAAATTGTAAGACGAGGTGGAAAAACTGCCTGATTTGACTTGGTGCTGAATCCGCCATTCCTTGACATATTCTTCCGCCGTCATCGTACGCAGGCTTGGTGTAAGGAACGGAATCTGCGCGTATTCAGGCAACGTAGTATGCCCACCGTCCGTGAACACAATCGTGTGCGATCCCAAATCGTGACGAACATAGAAGTACAACCCGACTTCCTCGGCCAGGCGTTTGATGAAATTGAGCGTTGTCTCTTGATATTGGACAACATAATCTCGCACGCCGTAATTTTCCATCAGCTTCATTTCCAGCGGCATACCGAAGCCCGATAGAGCCTGCTGTATGATCGAAGGTACATCTAGCCGCTGATAGATGCGACAATCGGAGGTTTTTTCCGCCAACCACAACCAGGATCGCAACTTCATCTCGTATTTGAAGCGACGCCCGGCACTGCCGTCTGGACCAATGAACGCAAAGTCGCTGACGATGCCGTTCAAATAGCGCGAACTACCATCCTGAGTAATAACTTCTATTGTAGCGCTCTGTCCGAGCAACTCCTTGGCGTCGATCTCATCCGAGGGGGAAACGCATTGCACGTCGAATTCGAAGACATCGGACAGCGCCTCGCTGCCGCGCATCTGCGCGAACTTCAACTGTTCTGGGTCCAGCGGCGTATGGAGTATGAAGGTTCTCGTTGACATCGAAAAATCCTGTGCTTGTTTCAGATAAAAATACGACTAGCCGGAATTTTCCGGCTTAGCAAAAACTGGCCTGCTGTTGCAAGCCATGCGTATGCGGGGATTAAGCTGTAGCGATGTTCTGCTTGACGTCCCAGCCCATTTGCGTTTCCGCGCCCTTGCTGCCGTCCTTGCCTTGCACCCAGTAGTGGTGCTCGACCTTGGCTGCCTGGAACGAGTAATTGACACTCATGGATTCGCCGCCGCTGGTGCCGACGAATTGGGTGCCGGTGACGAGAACGTCCGAGAGGACGATAGTGGAATGTTCGACTTGCGTACCACCTGCCTTGCAGACCGACACCTTGATTTTGGAGATGTGCTTGCCTGACGAGCAGAACTTCAACAATGTTGGTGTTGCCGAGTCCATTGGTGCTGTGATGGTCAAATCACTGAAGCTCACCTTGCCTGCGCCTGCGCCGCCGCCGGAAATCGACGCTGCTTGTGACGCACCCCATGAGAGGCTTTGAATATCGATAAAACCGGAGTGATTCGCATCTGCCGATTCACCCTTAACGCCATCCACTTGCAAAAACATATCA
>CAJCHQ010000722.1 GCA_903970295.1 Bryobacterales bacterium | reverse complement strand
CGTAGAATTCGTCGATGTTCTTGGGATTCGCTCGAAATTGCTTGTCAGCCTGCACATAGACTCGATAGATGCGGCTGTCCATATCGAAGTCATTAACGTATTGAGAGCCGAGATAAATTTGTAATGTGCTGAACACGTCAGACATAGCCACTTTCAAATTCTTCGCCCGGTCCCTATCCACTTCCACCAAGAGTTGCGGTGTATTGGCTTTGAACTGAGTCGAAACGCGATTCAGTTGAGGTTGTTTATTGGCTTTACTGATCATGGTGCTGGCAGCTTTAGCCAGGTCCGGAATCGATGTTCCGCGCCTGTCTTGCAATTCGTAGAAGAAGCCGCCGAAAGCGCCTAGACCTTGAATTGCCGGAGGCTGAAAGGCTATTACGGTGGCGCCTGTGATGCCAAACAAAGGGCCTTGCAAGCGATTGACGATAGCTTCAAGGGTTTGCTCTCGTTTAGGCCGATCCTTCCAATCTTTCAAAGTACCGGCGACAAAACCATTATTGGGAGAGTTTCCGCTGAAACCAAAGCCACCAACGGCGAAAGTACCAATGATTTCAGGGCACTCCATTACTTTCTTCTCGACCTGAGCAAGAATTTTTTCAGTGTAATTGAGTGATACGCCATCGGGTCCTTGCACGATGATAAAGAAGTAGCCTTGATCTTCATTAGGGATGAAGGCTGAGGGCACAGTCTGGAAAAGCCAGTATGTGGCAGCCAGACCGGCGAGAAAGAGGACGATAATCAACGGTTTGATCTTCAATGAAAAACGCAACGTGCTGGCATAAGCATGGCGCAGCCAATCGATGAATTTGTTGATCGCACCAAACAGACCTTTGCTGCTTTCATGTTCTTCCTTCAGCCAGAGTGCAGACAGTGCGGGTGTCAGAGTCAAAGCGTTGAAAGCCGAAAGTGCCACAGAGAAACTGATCGTCAAAGCGAACTGTTTGTAGAGCTGACCAGTTGTGCCCGGGAAAAAGGCGACGGGCACAAAGACGGCGCCCAGAACCAGGGATGTAGCGACGACTGCCCCTGTGACTTCATCCATGGCAATCGATGAGGCTTGCCGTGCACCGAGACGTTTTTCTTGCATGATTCTGGCAATATTCTCGATCACAACGATCGCGTCGTCCACAACCAGACCAGTCGCCAGAGTGATACCAAATAGAGTCAATGTATTAATCGAAAAACCGAAGGCTTTCATAAAGGCAAAAGTGCCGATCAATGAAACCGGAATTGTGATCGCGGGAATGAACGTGCTGCGCCAGTTCTGCAGGAAAAAGAAAATGACTAGAATAACTAGCAAAATGGCCTGACCGAGAGTGATCAACACTTCGTGAATTGAGGCATCCACAGATTTGGTGGCATCGAAGGCGATCTTATAGAGCAAACCGGGCGGGAACGATTCGGATAGACGTTTCATCTCGGCTTCGACGCCGCGCGATACATCCATGCTATTGGCGTTGGGCAGAGGCGTTATGCCGAGGCCGACTGCTTCACCACCGTTGAAACGCAAGAACGTGCTGTAATCTTCGGCGCCCAGCTCGCAATGACCAACATCCTTGACTTTGATCAGCGATCCGTCGGGGTTGGTTTTGAGAATGATTTCGTCGAATTCTCTGGCATCTTTCAACCTGCCAACCGCACGCACACTCATCTGATAGGACTGGTTAGGCAAAGTCGGCGGTTGCCCGATTTGCCCGGCAGCGACCTGGACGTTCTGTTCGGCCAGTGCACTGGTCACTTCCATAGCCGTCAGCCCACGACTGGCCAGACGCCCCGGGTCGAGCCATAAGCGCATGGCGTATTTTCTTTCACCGAAAATCGTCACATCGCTTACGCCCTTAACACGCTTGATGTTGTCGCGAATGTAGCGATCGCAGTAGTTGCTGACGAAAAGATTGGTGTATTCGTTATGCAAACAGCCCAGCCCGATCCCCATCAGAATGCCGCTCGAAGCCTTGCTGACGGTAATACCAGTGTTTTTTACTTCCTGGGGCAATCGACCCTGCGCCGTAGCGACCCGATTCTGCACTTCTACGGCAGCGGTATCGATATCACGCTCCAGATCGAAAGTAACCGTGATCGACGAAGTACCATCGTTGGTGCTGGTCGAAGTCATATACTTCATGCCCTGCACGCCGTTGATCTGCTGTTCGAGAGGCACTGTCACAGAAGATTCGACCGCCTGAGCGTTGGCACCAATGTAGTTGCAAACGACAGTCACCTGCGGCGGTGTAATGCGCGGGTACTGCTCGACCGGTAAATTGGGAATGGCGATGGCGCCCGCCAAAACAATGATTAGCGAACAGACCGTAGCGAAAATGGGGCGGCTAATGAAGAAATCTACAAACAACAGACACCTGCGCGAGCGAGTTGACTACTACATGGTCGGATTGATGGGCACTCCATCGGCAAGATTTTGAATGCCGGAGGTGACGATTTTCTCGCCGGCTTGCAGACCGGTGATGACCTGATATCGAGTGCCTTCGATGGCACCAAGGTGAACTGCTAATTGCTTTGCTATTGTATGACCGCTGTCCCCTTTCGCGACAAAAACAAAATCTTGACCGCTCTGGTGGCTGACGGCTTCAGTTGGAATCAAAACGCCCGGATGCTTGGCCCAGATCAACCTGGCGTTGACTGATTGATCGGCGCGCAGCTCGTTTTTGCTGTTGCTGAAATTAGCTTTCACCAGCACCGTCTGGCTATCGGGAGCGACATTGGCAGCTACGAAAAAGACGCGACTGACACCAATCAAAGTGCCTTTGCTATCGAGAAGTTCGATCGGCATGTTGATTTTGAGCTGGCTTGCATGTTCGACTGGCACCGAGACATAAACCTCGAGCGGTTGATTCTGCGTGACGATAGTCAAACGCGAATTAGTGTTGACGTAATCGCCCAATTTGACCGGTATATCGCCGATGGTGCCGGCGAACGGCGCCTTGATCGTGTAGTATTGCAGTTGCACATTTTGCTGATCGACATTGGCTTTGGATTGCAAAATTACATTGCCTAAACGTTTAATAACGGCTTGCTGCCCGGCTATTTGCGCATCGATCGATGAAAGATCCGCTTTTGTCGCTTCTAATTTATCTAAACGTTGATCCAATTCCTGCTGCGACACAGCCCCTGCCGCTCGCAGCTGCATATAGCGCAGGCGGTCGGCTTCAGCTAGTCTGAGCGCCGAGAGCTTTGCTTGTTTCATGGCCTCGTAGGAATGCAAACTGTGTTTCGCCGTTTCCAAATCATCTTTATTAGACTCGTGCGCGGCCTGAAAACTGTGCACCGCTGCCGCCTGCTGGTCAGGATTGATGACGATCAGGGCTTGGCCTGGTTTGACATGGTCGCCTGACTGACAAAGAATTTGAGTGATGTGTCCGTCTATCTTCGGAGTCAAAACAATCGAGTGCCGCGAAACGATCGACGCGGTGTAATTCGAAGCGTCAGTAATCGTGCTGGTTGTAGTTGTTTCGACTTTGACCCCCATAGGCGGAGGCGCAGCCGGTG
>CAJCHQ010000721.1 GCA_903970295.1 Bryobacterales bacterium | reverse complement strand
GTCGATGCCGCGCAAACCGCCGGGCGCTTTCCCCAGTGCCTGGCCAACGAGGGTATCAGCTTCTGGTGTGCCTCTGCCCATAAGGGTTTGATGGGACCAACCGGCTTGGGTCTGCTCTATGTTAACAGCGAGATTGCACTCGAACCATTAATCGCGGGCGGTACCGGTTCGGCTTCTGAAATTGTGGAAATGCCGGATGTATTTCCCGATCATCTCGAAAGCGGCACGATTCCATCACAAGCAATTGCTGGTTTGCGTGCCGGTGTTGATTGGCTGCAGACGACGGGAACGAATAACATTCAAGATCATGAAGGACATTTGGTGCAGCGCTTTCTGACCTGGTGCTCCAATCAACCGTTCGTGCAAGTTTATGGCTTTTTCAAGCGGGGCGAAAAAGCCGGTATAGATTATCGAGCCGCGCTCGAAAGTGCCCACACAAGACTGCCCATCGTCTCTTTCCGGCTGGCTAACAAAACTCCGGATCAAGTCGCCGACCTGCTCGATCGCGATAGCAAAATCGCAGTGCGCGCAGGGCTGCAATGTTGTGCGCAGGGCCATCGCACACTAGGTACAATCGACAAAGGATTGGTGCGCGTTAGTTTCAGCATGTTCAATACACTTGAAGAAGTGGACGTCCTGTGCGGAGCCCTGGAAAACATATTGCATTCGAGCTGAGGACGAGCGCCCAATTCTAATTGTATGAGCGCCTGAGAAGACGCGGTTCTGAAACAGAGGATGCAGCCGGATGAAGAAATGGATCTCCTATTTGGCCATGGGCTGGGGATTCTTGATTTTCTTCTTCATCATTTTTGTCGACTTCGATCCCCAGATGCGAGGGTTGATCCAGATTTCAGACTATCTGATGACCTTTCACGTAGCTGGGTATTTGATCGCACATGGACAAAGTGCGCTACTTTATCCGCCACCAGATGCGGTATCATTTGCCGGTACGCCATTCGACCGCACCGCGCATGAAGTGCTGACCCAAATGCCTGCCGCCTCGGTTGCCGAATACATGTACATGCCCTTGAGCGCGGCAGTATTTGCTCCTTTCAGCCTGCTCTCGCCCAACCTCTCGTTGTTTGGCTGGCAAATTCTCTCGGCTCTGTCTATGGCTTATTGTGCATTTCTCATGTCCAGAGCTGCCACATTAGATGGTGCTGAATTTGTCGATGCCGGATTGGTCAGTTGGTTATGCCTGATGCTGATTCCTGCTTGTTTGACCTTGTGGATCGGGCAAGTGGGGCTCGTTTTCGGTTTGCTGCCTTTGCTCGGTGGTTTCTACTTGCTCTTGCGTGGTAGGGATTTTCCTGCCGGAATTGCCTGGTCGTTCGCTATCTTGAAGCCGCAATTTCTCGTGCCGGTTTTAGTGATCATGATTGCCCAGGTTTGTCGCAAGCATTTCAAGTCTGCGATCGGTTTGCTGGCAGGCGGACTGGTTCTGGGCGCGATCAATATCCTTGTCTTTTCGCCTTCCCTGATAGCCGAATGGCTGCGTTGTCTGAAGCTGAGCGACGTCATATACTCCGATCCTAAGTTTGGTGTGGCTACCCACATTGCCACTAGCTTGCCGCGCACTTTGATCTTGATGATTCCAGTCGCCCAGCAGAGCACCTTCAAGCCCTTGATTTATGGAATGGCCGGGGTGTTTCTTTTGAGCGCCGCTGTCGCCGTCTGGCGCCTGGCTCGCCGTGGTGTTTCCGACAAGTTGTTACTCAATCTGGCGCTTCTGTTGGGGGTCTATTTGACACCACTAGTGATGCCGCACTTCTTTTTCTACGATTATTGTCTGTTCGTCGCTGCCGGGCTAATTATATTTCTCATGGAATGGCCAATTTATTTGGAATGGCGCTTGAAGTCACTGGCAGTCATGACTCTCGTCTTGATCAATTTCTACTCGATTATCGTGCTGGCGGCTCATCAATTCGCTTCGCCCCTTCTCTTTATGATTTTGATGACTGTGCTTTATGGGCGTCTGCTCATAGCTACGTTCAAGGCGCAGCCGGAGGCTCAGGTATAGTCGCGCCGGCACGCTTGTCATTCGTTTATAATCAGCGAAATCAGAAATAGTGGAGATCAAACAGATGGCGGATTTATTCTTGATTGCCAGATTAGAAGCGGTCGCCGGCAAAGGGAGTGAGCTACGGCAGGCATTGCAGGCGATGCTAGCTCCTTCGCAAGCCGAAGAAGGGTGCAAGGCTTATCAATTGTACGAAGAAAAAAAGGGCGAACTGTTTTACTTCTTCGAGATTTGGGCGAGCAAGGAAGCGCTCGAGAAACACACGCAAACACCGCACTATATTCATCTGCAGAAGGTGAAAGACGGCTTGTTCAAGAGTGCTGAGCTGAGTGTTGTGGAGCAAGTTCAATGATGGTGAAAACTGCCTGCTCGACCATAAGTGAAAGAGCCCCCTGCATGCGGTGCGCCGGAGTATGAGTAATGCAAGCTCGGCACATAACCTGGTGTGATGGGTAGCGAGAATGGTGGTGAAAAATTGAACGGCGTGGCGAACGAATAAGTCGGCAAGGGAAAGTAACTATATTGCCCTTGCTGAGCGTAGGTTCGCTCGATCTCGGCCAAATCTTTGAGTTGAGCCGTGACGCTTACTTCTGTGCGCATTACAGGTAATGGTTCGAAATTCGCACGGGCGGCTTGTTTTCGTTCTTCGTCCTCTTTGTCGCGTTCTTGTGTTTTGCCACGCTCTTCTGCTCGCCCACGCTCCTCTGCGCGTAACAGCTCGCCGGCTCTAGCGCCTTCTCCTGTCGCTGCCAGAGCGCCTAAGCCGCGGTCGAAATCGGAGCCTGAGAGGGAAAAATTATCCGGCGTCATGTGCAGCGTTTCAAATCCGCTTCTGGCTGACGCCAACATCGAGTCGGCGGTTTCGTCTCTGTCGGTTTGTCTGAGCAATCCAGCATATTGGCGGGCTGTGTAGAGCATAAGAGGCTTGTCCTTGTCTGGCATTGCTTTTTCCAGCTCCACTGCGCGCTGGAAGAGTGGCTCGGCCTCGGAAAACTTCTGTTCTTCTCGCAAGTCAGTAGCGAGATTTGTCAAAAGCATAGCCAGTCGCCGGTCATGCACACCTTCGAGCTTGGCGTTGGCGAGGGCCGCCTGGAAAAACTTTTCCGCCTCGGCGAAGCGACCTTTGCGAAAGTATTGGGCGCCTTTATCGGCGAGGTAGCGGTAGACGGCATCTTCGCTGACTTTGCCGGTGGACTTGAGCACGGGCGAGTGTTCGGGCAGGCTTTGAGTCGAGGCTCCCTCCGCCCAGGCCACAACAGCCGCTGTCGTGACGCCGGCACTTACTGCACAAGTCAGCGCCACCAAAGTCACTGTAGCGCGAGTCAATGTAGCGCCAGTCGATGCAGCGCGAGTCCAGGTGCCTGTGGTTTTTAGCAAAAACTTTGCGGATGCCATCGACTCGGTTTTCCCTCTGCCCACAGGTGCTTTGTCTTGAAAACGTCTTTCTCGCATTTTTGCACGCCGGCAGCTAAATTGCCAGAGAATTTCGGGCTGATCCGATCGTCGCGCTAGAATTGGTTGCACGTTACCGCCTGTCTGTTCGATGGTGAGAGTTGGAGACAAACAATCCGATCGCTGCGGCAATCAAGAAAGTCGTGGACTTCACGCACTTGCTTGTCCTGGCACTACTGGTGGTGTTCGTTTTTACCTTTTTTCAAGACAGTCTCGACTCGATGAAATTTCACGACTTCATAGCTAAAAATCCGAATATGTTCATAGACTTCGTCAAGCTCTATGCCGGCTCCAGGATAATCGCGGGTGGCCAGGGACAGGCGGTTTACGACCCTATTGTTCAGATGCGTTGGATGAACGAGTGTGCGGCACCTGCGCATTATGACTTAGTTAAATTTATACAGTATCCGCCTTTTGATTTCGCCCTGGCAGCACCACTGACAGTGCTGCCCTTAATCAGTTCATATGCGGTCTGGACGCTTGCGACTATGCTGGCAGGGTTAGGCGGGCTGCTTTATCTTAGACGCGTCAGCGGCAAGTCGATGACCATGATCGAGGTTGGTTCTGTCACCCTCCTCTATGCCGGCTCACTCTTTTCCTTTAACTCAATAATTTTGGGTCAAACGGCATGGCTTTTGCTGGCAGTCGTGTGCATCTTTTTTGCGGCACTGCTAGAGAACAGACAGATACTGTGCGGATTGGCGATTGCTTTGAGTACGATCAAACCGCAATTGCTTATGCTTCTGGCACCGCCTCTTTTGATTCGAAAGATGTGGGTGTCGATTGCCGTGGCAGGGGCGTTGGAGCTGATTTTGCTTGGGCTGAGCGTAGGCACCGTTGGCTGGGATAACGTAATCAAGTATCCGCAAATTCTTGTTCATGCCGAGTCTGATTTATTCGGACGGGATAACGAGCGCATGGTCAGCGTGCGCGGATTGACAAGCATTCTATTCGGCGGCTCGGGCGGATTTCTGGTCAGCGTTATATCCGTGGTTGTGGCGGTTGCTTTGATGTGCTGGGTGTGGTGGAAAGCCGACGCT
>CAJCHQ010000720.1 GCA_903970295.1 Bryobacterales bacterium | reverse complement strand
CCTGTCCAGGTTCCGCCTTGGTTTGGACCACAACCGATCACGTTAGGTCCGCCCATCATCATAACGCCACCCACCGATCCTCCTCCCACCAGTCCCCCCGGGATTGGACCACAACCGATCCAGTTCGGCCCAATCCTTAGTCAACCCATCAAACTCGGAACGAACTAGAGATCGGAGTCACAAGCTGCGTATGACCTATGAATATGAAGGGAAGTTTCATCAAACGTAACTTTAAGCATCCACAGCTCAGACCTCTCTCCCTGCGTCTCTTCGTGGTGTTGCTGTTGTCGGTTCCAACCAACAACGCCTGGGCGGGAGGAGACAGTTCTTTTTCGACATCAGAAACCACACCCGTTAGCGCCGACGGCACTCTACGTCTCCCTGGGCTCCCAGGGATGGAAAAACACCAGGATCTGCAGTACATTCCGCGATTGCTTGAATTAGATGGATCACCCACCCAGCTTCAGCAGAGCGAAGCACTTGAATCTGACTCCGAGCTTGTCCGGCGGCTTACTGTAGGGGAAGAATTTGGCTCTCCTCTTTTTCGCAATTTGATACTGGAGCAGCGTACCGATTCCAGTTCGTTCTTACGATGGGGAATTCGCAAGGACCAAATGCCATCAGTTTCCAGAACCTTCCCTAAAAACGAATTACAAAAAATTCCTACGCCCTCTTTCGACAACAAACAAAAATTTCTGAGTGCCGCACAAGCAGAGTTATTTAGACGCATAAGCAATGATCCTGACAGCTATGTCTACTTTGCAGAGCCCGCACAGTCTAGGACGGCAGGAAGCCTGTCATCAGGCTTTGGCTTTAAGCAATGGTCGGATGCAGAGAAAGAAAAACTGAAAAGTAATTTCTCGGACATCCTGCATCGAGCGCCAGGGCTCCTGCTATCGGCGGCGGCAAATAACAAGATTGCCTTATACAGAGTAAGTTCGTTGAGGCACGGGATAAACGACGTCGTCGTACTAAAGTGCTCTACTGGATTAATTCTTGTACCAGACGAATTTTTAGAGACAGCAAAACACTCTCACTTTTTGATCCATGAGTTGCTTCATCTGGCAGACAGTGCTAATCATCTATCATATTCTAAAGACTGGATTGAATTTGCAAATCCAATTATTGTTCAGATACGTGAAAAAGAAAACAGTGCCTCGCCAAAAAATTTGCCACTATTGGCTGCTTCAACCCGGAAGAATGGAATTTGGCCAAATCTTGAAGATTGCCGAAATCTCTCAGAAGCCTTTGCCTCCTACTTCGCTGAATATGTAGAAGGAACGGACTTTCCTTGTGACTCTGTGCAAATTAAGCGTTTCAGCCCACACTTTTTGTTGCCTAAGCCAGAAGAATTGCTTTTCACAGAACATTTTGTCTCAGGCCAATTGGCATTTAAGGCTAAGAATTTTGAATTAGCAGGTTCGGAATTCAATGAAGCGAGAAAATTGGATTCGTCAGTAGCTCGAGTCTATCTCGCTCTGGCTGGCACATCTCACGGCATGCACCAATACAAGAAAGCCCTAAGGTACTGCGAAAAAGCTTGCAATGCATTCGCAGCTGCTGGTGTGCCAGGTACCGAAGACTCTTTCGCTTGGGCTTTGGCATGGCGCGATTGGTACCGGAAGGTATGTACTGGTAGGGGCCAAACCTTGAAACCACCTGCTGCAAAGGATTACTTCAAATACAATGAATGAGTTGGCGTGCCACCCGGCCGGCAGTGATACCATAGCTCTGGTGGCTGTGGCTCACAAGTAGTCAATCAAGCTCCAGCAAATAACGAGTCTCTATGTCCTCCGCTTTCTTGGTCTAGCTGTAAGCGTTGCAGCATCGGCGGCTTGTAGCAGCGCCGAAGCGGCACTATATTCAGTGGCGTAGTGTCGGGCTGCGATGGCGGTCTGGTTTCGCGCGGCCCTAACGAGGTGAATGATGAGCCAACGTCAGCATCGAATCGAGATCACTTTACCCTTGGATTCTAGAACTCTGTGACAGCGACATGGTCAGCCCCAAAAAGGCACTGTGCGATTTCATCGCCGATCTATGCGACATCACCAGCCAGCACCCCGAGCGCAGTAAGGAATACCTGAGCAATGGCTCAGCGGATCGGGATCGTGCAAGAGCCTATTATGATCGCATTCATTCTTGGCGCGCAAACTGGTTAGGTGCCGTCGAACATGGAGTTCCAGATTTCCTGCCCGCGGCTCTGTCAGATTGCTTTATCTGCATCGGCACCTATACTGGGATGCTCTGTGTTTTCACCCGTGATGGCAAATGGATCAAAAAGTTTAAAGTTGGCAAACATATTTACACCGATTTAACGGCTTCCGGCACTAACTTAATCTTTGGAGTCGGGAGATCGTTGGTGTGCTGCAAACTCGTAGTTTGAAATTTCAAACACCGACTGAAAGCAGCCGACATGTCGCCTGAGCTTTTCACGGATGGTGCACTTAAATTGATTTACGAAGCATCGGCAGGCATACCACGCGAAGTGAACAACATCTGTATCGGTTGCCTTATGAAAACTGACGACGGAAAAGTCGATCAGAAGCTGGTCAAACAAGTCATCGACGAACGTGCAAGAGGCTTAATTTAAACCCCTATTTGGTAAGCGTTGCAGCATCGGCGGCTTGTAGCAGCGCCGAATCCGCACGCTTTTGGAAGTTGCCGTCCCATAGCCAGGCAGTTACTCTTTCATCGACTAAGACGGAGGATGCTTATGCCATTTGACCAAAAAATCACCATCATGATCGCCCGTGATGGAAGCAAAGATAAAAAGAAAGTGGTCGACTCGCTCTCGAATACTCAGGATGGCGGTTGTACAAAATCCAACCTTGCGTTGCGCTGACGACGTTTCACAAGGAAGGTGGACGAAAACCCAGGCCTGTCAGGGTCTACCTCAATGATCAGTCAAAATCGGCAATTGATGTTGAAAACCCGCAAGCCATCGAGTATTCGGTAGACGTTCACGACTTGGAATCTGATGAACAACTCGACGTTCTCCAAATCACGTTCGACGCCGGCGGAAACAATCAGGTCACACGCAGAATCTTCTTAGAGGATCAATAGCCGCCATCATATTCGGTACCATCAAGGACGACAAGAATGGGTGAGTATCAGCACTATCTACCACAGTGCTACCTAAAGAATTTTACGGAGCTGGTTCCAGTACAGGGGCAGGAGGCCGCCGCGTTTATTTTTGATTTCCAGAAGCCAGGTAAAGGCTGGCATAGAAAAGCGCCCAGAAACTTCGCTGGTTCTAACGATTTCTACGTGTTCCTGGATGAAAACGGCATCAAGAATACTGAAGTTGAAGACTTCTGGGGGATGTTGGAAACCGACTGGCCGAGCACTCTCAAGAGAATTGAAAACCCGAATTCTGAAGTAACTGAGGACGACCGCCTCTACATTGCAAATTTTGTCGCAAGCTTCATAGCGAGAGTGCCAGCAGAGATTGAACAAACCAAAAAGTTTGTGGAAGAGTTTTACACGAAGTCAATAATCATGATTTTGAAGATGCAAGCATCAAAGCCAGAGCTGTTTGAGGAGTCAAGAAGCAGGTATCGGGAAGAGACCTGTCAGGATTTCACGCCCGATAATTTACTAAAAGAAGCCGAGACGCTTTCCGTCCACGTTCCCACCCCTTTTGCTCTAGGTTTGAACCTCAAAAAAATACAAGTTCTGGTGGATTACCTGATGCACATGTCATGGCTGAGAATAACAGCTATTAAGGATGGTGCCTTCATTACTTCTGATCGCCCAGTAAGCTCTCTAAATGTTGATTATGCGGGCGAACCAGATGGGGGTGGCTGGGACCGCAAAGACATCCTGATTACTTTCCCAATGAGCCACAAACTAGCGATGTGCATTGGTTGGGAAGACGGGAAGATTGATGCTATCAAAACCGAAAAGAGGGACCTGGTGCGGTTAACGAATGTCTTGAAGCAACGCGGCCATTACGTCATTCTTTTCACGCTCATATCTATTGTGAAAGCGACCGCCAGTCGCACGTTCCTTCTCCGCATACAAATGTTCCAAGAAAGCCGTATCGCTGCCATGCCCGAGATCTGCACGTTTAATTAGCCTATTAGCACCACCGACAACAAAATGAACCGCGGTGCTGAATTCTTCTTCTTGAAGCGCAGGGCTATGACCGAGAGCGCCTTGCTTACCCATACCAGTGCTGCCCAGGAGAGGCGCTAATCTGGCATAGGTGTATGGCGCCGAGTCTTTGATTGAATTGACAAAATGATCAGGAGTCTTGGCGTAGTTATCCATTTGCCATGCGCCATATGCCCAGTGCGTGAGCCTCAGCCGTTCGACCTCATCTAGATCTTCAGGCTGATCTAAGTCACCATTCGGTGAAAGCACCGAATCAATTTTCTTGCCTTTTAATTTTTTAGCCTTGCGACCCATCCGCAGGTGACTTAGTGGTGACTCAACGAGCGGTGTTCGGCTGAGAAAATTACCCCCAGCGGGATTCGAACCCGCGTCGCCTCCGTGAAAGGGAGGTGTCCTAGGCCTCTAGACGATGGGGGCTAGGTATTTGCTCGCCGCAACGCATGGCAGAATAACAAACCCGGTTGAACAGTTCAAGAGTCGGTAAACATTCCAATTGCTACCGACCGGCGAAAGTTCTAGAATCCTTGATACTTAAAACTGGTCAATGAGCGACGTCAAGCATGACTTTTCCCCAACTCGCAGCTGTTGAGACGGGCGCACTACCGCTCTACAACACTTTCAACAATTATTTGCGCAACCAATTCGGCACGAGGGTCTATACGGTGCCGATCGACGCCGGTTTCACCTGCCCGAATCGAGACGGTACACGGGCGTCAGGCGGTTGTACCTTCTGTGATGATAGGGGCTCAGGCGCTCCCACAATCAGTCAAGAAGCGAGTGTGCAAGAGCAGCTGCGTACGGGAATCGCCCGCATTCGCAAAAGATTCAAAGCAAATAAATTTTTGGCCTACTTTCAAGCCTTCACCAATACCTACGCCCCCGAGGCAATTCTCAAGAAGTTGTACGATGTTGCTCTGAATGAGCCGGATGTAGTTGGATTGTGCATTGGCACCAGACCGGATTGCCTGGAAGACAACATTCTCGATTTGCTGGCCGAATACAATGAAAAGACCTTTGTCTGGCTGGAAATTGGCTTGCAGTCAGCGACTAATCGCACTCTCGACCTGATCAACAGAGGGCACAGTGCTGAAGAATTTTTCGCTACCGTCGAACGCGCCAGAGCACGACAGCTGAGATTGGCTACTCACGTGATTTTTGGCTTGCCAGGCGAAAGCAAAGGCGAGATGCTCGACACCATTAGCAAAGTTTCGACTTCCGGCGTACAAGGCGTAAAGATTCACCAGCTCTGCATCTACAAGGGCACGCCGTTGGAAACAGAGTATCGCCGAGGCACACTCGAGCTGCTTACTGAAGATGACTATGTGCAATTAGCGGCAGATGCAATCGAGATGCTGGCACCCGAGCAAATTATCATGCGTTTGATTGCCGAAGGCACAAGAGACGAAGTGTTGGCACCAGATTGGTCGTTCGACAAAAGACCGGTAATGGACAAAATTCATGCCGAGTTAGAGCGCCGCGGTACGCGGCAGGGCAGCCGCTATCTGGCCTGTTATTGAGCCACAAGCCCGCTATTGGCTGCATATTCTCGGGCGAGTAGAGCAGCGCCAATGATACCAGCGAAGTCGCCTAATTCAGCTTTAACAATATCAAGTTTGCGCGCTGGCACTCTCAAACAGCGACGCCGAGCCTCTTTGCTGGCGATCTGCAAATACAAATCAACTGCTTCAATCAAGCCGCCACCGACAATGATGCGTGACGGGTTATAAAAGTTGATCACACTGGCCAAGCCCATACCGAAATACTGAGCGCAGGAAACGACATTGGTTGTGACCACCTGATCGCCCAATTCAACGGCGTTGGCGATCGCCTTCGAGCGCAGAATGCCTTTAGCCGGATCGACTTTGTCACGGATAATCGAATCTTGGCCGCGCTGCAGATCGGCGAGGATGCCCTTGGCCAGAGCAGTGCGAGAGGCGTAGGCTTCGAGACAGCCGAAGGCACCGCAACCGCAATATCTGCCGTCAGGGAAAAGAATCATGTGGCCGATTTCGCCGGCAGTTCCGGTCGACCCTCTATATATGGACTTGTCCCTGACGATGCCGCAGCCGATGCCTGTGCCGACAAAGATGCAAACGAAGTTGTCACAACCCCGGCCGGCGCCAAAGTGCAGTTCGCCCATCGTGGCAACCTCGACGTCATTGGCGAGATAGCAGGGCAGTTGATAATGAGCGGTGATCGGATCGGTCAGCGGAAGGTCCTGCACGCCTATATTTGGTCCTTCAATCAAAATCCCTTTCTGGCGATTGACCATGCCGGCAGCGCCGATGCCGATGCCGTGCAATCTTTTAATATCAACATTCGCCTCCGACACAGCCTCGTCGATAACCGAGATCACGCGTTTGACAACATCGTCCTGCTCTTGCACCTGCCGCGTCTTCTTTTTCGCGGCGCCAACCAACCGTCCATTTTCCAGGTTCACGACCCCGGCCGCAATTTTCGTGCCGCCGAAATCGACGCCGACTGCATACTTGTCGCCCATTTTTCGTCCCCATGCCGATTTGTCTGAATTTTAGTACAAACAGACAGTCGCTGCTTGTCTGTTATTTAAGTGAAGACGACAAACTAAATTGGGGAATTGAAACCGCAAATTCATCCGCTGAACCGAAACTGACCCAATTACTGTGCATACTAAGTGCAAGTTTAGCCAAAGCAAAAAAAGTTCATTGCTCCCGCTTGTACCACGGCTAAATCTTTCCGGCTCCGCCCAGCAACAGGGCTCGCGCTTCTTTACTAAATCTCAACTGGAGAAAGACTATGGACACTAACCCTGCGTCCACGCGCGCCGAAGCATTGAAGATTGAACACATGGCTGCTGGCCAAAACAGTCCCGAAGCAGCATGGAAGGCTCTTGCGCGCGATTGTCAAATGAACAAGCAGGAGATGACGTCGGTTCTGTCCCAAGTCGCCAGAGACGACAAGACGAATCAGACCTACGTGCTTCCGAGTCTGACCATTGCTTACCACAAAGACCAACTGACAGAGGCTTACTCTCACAACGATGCGCAGAGTCCACAAAAGGCTGCGCTCTTCAAAAACCCAGACGTCGGTCAGGCGATTGATTCAGCTTACAACACGGCTAAAGCCCAAGAGCCTGCATATGCAAGTTTTACCAAGGCGATGAATGGAGGCAACGATCAGCTTCCCGCCGGAGCCAACGAAGCGGTCAATGCTAATGCTCAAGTGCATAACTACTTGCGCGCCCATCCATATCACGCAGATCGAACAAATAGCCTGGAGATTCAGACTGCGGAAGAAATGTTCCTGAAGGATGCTACTACGAAACCGTTTGCGGATACAGCCGGCAATGTCACCAGTAATGGTTTGAAGACTCTGCAAAACGCTTTGAACAATACTTTCCCGGCAAAGACTCGGGATGACGACAGGAACATCGAATACAATTTGGCCGGGGAGGTAGAGCAGTACATGCAAAGCAAGCACATTACAAGTCTCACGCCGACGCAGCTGCAAGGATTGTTTGCGCCTAAGCCCGCACACTAGCAAGCAATATATGAA
>CAJCHQ010000719.1 GCA_903970295.1 Bryobacterales bacterium | reverse complement strand
TAATTGCCGCTGCCTCCTGCCCTTTGCAATTAGGATTTGAGAATGCCTTCTTGATCTCGGCGGCACTCAAAACGCTATCGTGATTTTTGTCCCACTTGGCAAAATTTTCCTTCACGGTGCCGCCAAAATCTTGATCAGGAGCGGTCTCTACATCGGCGCACCGTCCGGCATTTTGCAGCCCAATAACAACTGCAAACAGAGCCGAAAGGCAATGATACACTCGCCATCTAGTCACAGTTTTCTCTTCTTTTGCGTCTATCAATCATGGCTCCGGTTCCTTTACCTATCAGCGCCGCGAAGCCCGCAGCTCTAGGCGGTGGTTGATTTCACTGACCTTCAGAAAGCATTCCCTGCATCTTTTTCACAGTCGGATTGTCGGGCTCGATCTCTGCTGCTTTCTGGATTTGAGCGACAGCCTGGTCATGTTGTCCTTGAGCATCGTAGACGACTGCCTGGGCAACAAGCGCCGCCAAAGAGCGCGGATCGAGTTCGAGCGCTGTTTGTGAATCGGCGAGTGCCTGGTCCTGCTTGCCGGAAGTGGCATAGACCAGAGATCTCATTGCTACATACTTTGCTTTTTTCGGGTCGAGTGATATTGCTTGACTCAAATCTGCGACTGCCGCTTCAGTGTCTTTCAAGTCTGCTTCAGCCTGACCTCTGACGAAGAATGAGCCGGCGTCGTCGGCTTTCAGTTCGAGAGCCTTGTTGGCGCTGGCAACTGCCTGATCGGGATGTCCGGAATTAGCTAAGGCATAACCTTGACCGAAGTAGGCATAATATTGATTTGGATCTTCTTGAATCGCTTGATTGAACTGATCGAGAGCCTGGTCAAACTTTTTGTCTTCCAGATATTTTCTGCCCTGGTCTATGTGATTGCCGCCGCCACCGCAGGAGGTGAGCAGCAAACAGACGGGCACTACCAGCAGTGACTTCGTCTTCCGACTGTTTTTTACCAGCATAATCGTTTACTCGTTCTTGAGAATTTTGGGATTCGAAATCTGTGCCATCTTGCGGGCAGAATCAATCGTGCCGCGCCCTTTGTGAGCCTGGTAAGTCTAACACGACGAGTAAATTAATACTTACGGGGAAAGCCATGGAACGCTTGATAGATCCAGATTCCTGCCCACATAAGCGCTGGAATACTGACCACAAAGGCTGAAAAAGCCATACCGAGCTTGAGCAGCAATGGTCCCCAGGCTCTCTTCGGGTTGCCTTTACTGAGCATTATCTCAGCGATCGGGCCCAAGAAGTAGGCAATATTCCAGAGGATCGGCCCGACAATAGCGGCAAGCAATATGCCCATGGGCTCTTCCGCGTCTTCACCAGGACCGATCAGCCCGGACGTCGCGCAAAAGTATTCGAACATAATCAGCGCTACAAACGCCGTCAAAATCACAAAGAGGTTATAAATCAGGCGGCGCTGTTCCCACCAAATCCAGATGCGAGTGTTCGAAATCTGACCGGAAAGAGGTTGGAAGAATCGACCAAATAGTGAGGGTTGAGTACTTTCCATTCAGTGCCATTCGAGCGTAGATATAGTCTCGTTGAAGATTTTGGCATAGATTTCGAACTTGTAATACCCGTAAGACGCGGGCACTTGCAAAAACACTTCCTCGACGCGGTCGCTGTCTTTTGCCGCATCAATGAAGATTCCCCTGTATTCATTGGCTGTCTTCCTCGTTGCCGGGTCGAGGAAAGTTCCTGAAACAAGCAACACATTTCTGGTGCCGATTCGAATTGTGCTCGCGCTGACGAGTCGAAAAGAGGGGCCAGCGCTGTCGCGACTTTTGTTAGTCCACTGATTGTTGCCGGCATTGCCCATGATACCGGCAAGAGCGATCAATGCCTTCCTGTCGTCGGCTATACGATGAACTGATTGACCGAGAATCGAGCGAAAAGTCTTCATCGTTTCCGCAGC
>CAJCHQ010000718.1 GCA_903970295.1 Bryobacterales bacterium | reverse complement strand
AGGTGCAGCACAGCATTGGTCGAGCCGCCACTGGCGACGACCGCGGCGATAGCGTTCTCGAGCGAGGTGCGGGTGATCAATTGGCTCGGGCGCAGATCGTCGGCCAGCATCTTCATTACTAAAACCCCGCAATCTTCCGCTGCTTGCAGTTTGCGGGGATCGATTGCGGGGATTTCGTTAACGCCCATTGGTGAGATGCCGAGAAAGCTGGCAGCTGTGGACATTGTGTTTGCCGTGAATTGGCCTCCACATGCCCCCACGCCGGGACAGGCTTTACCCTCTAAATCGTTTAATTCCTTTTCGGTCATGCGCCCTGCCATACATGCGCCTACAGCCTCGAAAACGTCCTGGATCGTCACGTCTTTGCCGTTGTAGTTGCCCGGTTGGATCGAGCCGCCGTAAATCATCAGTGACGGCAGATCCAAGCGAGCCAGCGCCATAATCGTGCCGGGTATGGTTTTATCGCAACCGGAAAGCGCGATCACGGCATCGAAAAGATTGCCGCGCACGCCCAATTCGATCGAGTCAGCGATGATCTCGCGCGACACAAGCGATGCCTTCATCGCCTCGGTACCCATCGAGATACCGTCCGAGACAACGATAGTGTTGAATTCCATGGGCGTGCCGCCGGCTTTTCGCACCCCGACTTTGACGGCTTCGGCAATCGTCCTTAAATGAAAATTGCAAGGTCCGACTTCGGTCCAGGTATTGGCTATGGCGACGAGCGGTTTAGCCAGGTCTTCATCGGTTAAACCAGTGGCTTTGAACATCGCCCGGGCGGGGGCACGTCTTATACCTTTCTTGATCTGGTCACTTTGCATTGAGTTTCTCTTGAGGGGGGAAAGTTTTGGGGGATCGACAGGGAGGAGGTTTTTCGATGTGGTTCTTAGTTGAGGTCTTCGCCTGGGTCTTAAGGGGCTGGTGGGACCGTTAAAAAAGCCCCCGGACCTTCTCTGCGGTGCGGGGGCTTAAGTGAAACTTTTGTTGTTTACCTACGCTATCAACCCGCTACTCGCGCCCAAAATGACGAGTACCAAAAGGCTAATAATCGGCAACAAATTGAAAGACAAGGTTTTTTCCATCACTGGGGTGAAGGGATCTGCAGGCGTCCTGCTCTCCCAAAGATGACATCGATTGTGCATATCGTCAATTTAGATTTACCCAGGACTTCATATTTTCTTTACCCCTAAGGCATATATGGTGCCAGGGATGAGGCTTTTGGGATATTTAGTCTTGGTGCAACATCCTGTGACATACGCTGAGCGATCTCAAATCTTGGTATAGACATACTAAAGTCCCTGTTCAGTGCCTGTTGCTGGAATTCGGAGGTTGTGATGGCAGACGAGAATCCAGCTGACGGGTTTAAACAGCCTGGGTTCGCCGAACCGGTCCAGTCCGAGTTGAAAGAAAAGCCAGGCGAATCTGAGCTTTTGCCGCCGGCCAAAATAGTCGATCGCCCGAAGCCGCTACCCAAATTTCGCCAGGCACCTGGAGCCCCGCCGAATGAATCCGGCGATAATTCGAAAAGCGAGAGCGTGAATGGCACTTCGCCTACTCCTGCGGACAAGAATGTGGGCAGAGCTGCTAGTCCGCCAGAAGATAAAGCTTCCCGCAGAAGAAGACTGATTCTTTTTACTCTGGCAGTGGTCGTCTGTGCATTTGTTGGCATGGTCGTTAATTTGTTAGTGCCAATTTTGAGCGACCTATTTTTTCCGCCCAAGTGGGTTGCTGACTATCGACAGGCCAAAACTCTCGTCAACTCCGACTGGAAGGAGGCCAATACCCGTATGATCGCGGCTCTGGCCGATGGTAAGAAAGCCGATGCTCCATTGAAGCAGCAACTAGCAACGACAATCGACTACGGGCGCGTGCTCATGGGACAAGAGAAGTACGCGGATGCCGGCAAGACCTTCACGAATGTGGCTGCCGAGGCGCGCAAAGGTTCACTTCAGGATAGCGAAGTCCTGCCCCTGATTTTGGCTGGCGAATGTCAGCACATGCAATTCATGCAAGGGACCCTGCCTGCCCCGGACTTGTCAGAAGAAGAGAAAGGGTTGCAGCTGGCTAAACAATCGCATAGTAAAGAGCGAGAAGCCTATGCCTACATGATGTTGGGACAGCTGAATGCCGACCTTGGCAAAAATGACGTGGCCGAAAACGACTTCAACCAGGCCGAGTCGATCTGGTCGAACAATCCCAGCCGTCTTCAGCAGATCGCAAGGGCGCGCTGGCTGGAACTGACGCGCGCGAGCCTGGCTACGCTTGCGAAGTTGCCGCCCGCGCCGAAGCACGCTCCGGTGGGCAGAAACGGCCAGGCATGGGCGCCGGGAAATGTTTTGAATCTGCTGGAGACCAAAAAGTTTGCCGAGTTGGACAAAGTCATAGCCGATGCCCAACTTCATCGCGGGCGTCTGGCAGATGGGCAAGAAGAAGCAAACTCTTTGCTTGGAGTGCTGGCCGATCCTCCTGAGAATTCGACCGATGCTGATTGGCAAAAGAGACTGACTTTATTGCAGGCATGGATTGCTGCCGAGCCCACTGCCGCGACACCACATGTAGTGCTGGCTAGTTATTACAACAACTTCGCCTGGAAGGCGCGCGGAGGTGACTGGGGAAACAAGGTGTCCAACCAGCAATGGTCCGATTTTTACAGACGACTCAGTCTCGGTGCGGCGCAGTTGAACCAGGCTCTGAAATTCGCGCCCTTGACTCCCGAGTGGTTCGATGTCGCTCAAACAAATTTCTTGGGTGGCGGTGGTAGCGCTGATGTCCCCCTGTACAACAAACTGGTCGCGGAGGGTATTAAAAACTTTCCCGACTACTTACCGATTTATCTTAATAAAGCCTACTATCTCCAGCCTCGCTGGCACGGCAAAGGCGGGCAGTGGGTGACATTCATCACGCAGGAAGCAGACAAGATAGGCGGACTGGAAGGCGATAAATTCTACGCGCGCATGGTGAACTACGTGAAAAGTTTGTACGAAGACGTCTACAAGGAGTTTCCAAAACTATCTCAGAGCCGCGCCGAGCGCGGCACTAAGGCCTTGCAAAAAGCATACCCCGACAGCAACTTCGGCAAAGACAAATAACCCGACCCAATGCCCATCAAGCCTTCACGGGCACCAGCGCCGGTTCAGCAGTTTCTTTCGCATCTTTGGCATCTATTGTATCTTTTGCATCTTTAGCATCTTTAGCACCGGTACTGCTCTTCTTTTTTGCAGCACCTTGCAAGCGGAAATTTCGTTCGATGTACGCGAAATTAACCGCATCAACGAGCGCACGAATAGCCGAGATTTCGATATCCTGGTCCCGTCCTTTGCCGATAAATTGTTGACGATCTTCCGTTTCGATGATGATTTCGGAAATTGAATTGGCGTTGATACCCGCCGTGTCCGATTGGCTCCGGTGATTGAGAATTCTGTAAGGACCGAAGTGTTTTTCGATCATCTTCTTCACGGCGGCGAGAGCAGAGTCTTTGCCATCGTGGGTTTCCCGGAAGTCACCACTTTCGTCAAAAATGGTGCCGCTCATGCTTACACTCGATTGATGCTTTTCTTTGGAATAATCGATCTGCTCGATCTTGATCGGCTTGCGATAATCGAAATAGGCTTGAATGAGCTCATCGTCTGTGATGCCTTTGCGCCGTTCGCTGTAAGTGTCTTTGATTACCTGAGCAACGGTCGCTTTCTCTTCTTCGGTGCATACATAGCCGAATCCTTCAATGATTGATTTGGCATGATTGCCGCCGCTCAGAGGACCAAACATGAAAGTGATTTCTTTGCCAATCTCTTTGGGGTCGTAGGGCTGATAGGCGAGCGGATTCTTCAAGATAGCATTTGTGTGTCCGCCCGAGGAATGACGGGCGGCATTGTCGCCGCTGACCGGCCAGTGAGGTTGACGGGGCAGCATGTGGTTGCCGACGAAATCGGAGATTTCCTGGATGAATTCGGTGTTGACCGTCGTGTAGAAGGGTGCTTCAGCGCCTTGCTCCTGCTCGGCGGCAGTGCCGAATTGCTTGATCAGCATGATGCACTGCTCCAGTGAAGCGTTGCCGGCGCGCTCGCCGATGCCATTGATACAACCTTCAATCTGTCGCGCCGGGCCGTTGAACACACCATTGATCGAATTGGCGACGGCCAGACCGAAGTCGTTATGGCAATGAACAGACCAGGTAATTTCGCGATCCGGATACTCTTTGCCAATGATCGCTGCATGGCGGTTCATCTTCTCGACGAAATACTCGGCACCCTGAAATGCGCAGGCGCCACCGATTGTGTCTGGGCAATTGATCACCGTGGCCCCGGCTTCAACGGCAGCGCGGATCAACTCGGTGACAAAATCGAAGTGGTCGTGCATTCGCGAGTAGCCTTCGGGGCTGAACTCGACTTCCAGCCCAGCTTTGACCGCCATCGTCACGAAGGCACTGAGGTCCTTGATGATTTGCCCATGGTCGTCGGCTTTGCGACCGAGAGATGCCGGCATCAATTCAGGATCCACAGGTACATAAGTATGCAGCCGGGCCTTTTTCATCTTGATCAGCGGTTGCAACGATTCGATCGTGCGTTCGATCTGCTCTTCCCGCAGCTGGCAAAGAGCAGCAATAGTCGGCGTGAAGGGAGCGCTTTGCGCTTCGTCGCAAATGGCGCGGACGATGTCGAAATCGAGAGTGCTGGCTGAAGGAAAGCCCGCTTCCAACACATCAACCTTTAGTAAAGATGCCAATCGAAAATACTCCAGATTCTGATCGAAGGTCATCCCGGCGCCTGGGCACTGTTGACCATCTCTCAAAGTCGTATCGAAGATTTTGATATGCCGACTGCTTACCGCACTTCGTTCAGTATTTTTGTTGACCGTCTGCATTTTTGAATCGCTCCTGAAAAAAAGGCTCTGCATCTGGAGCAGAGCCTTGCTGATGGTTGAGTGAACTCGGCTCTGCTATTTAAACTCGCCCAAAAGCAAACCACCCAGGAGAAGCCCCAGGTTGAGCGCCGGCAAATTGAAGGAGGTGGAGTTCTGCATGATGTCTTTGTAATCCCCATCGGCAGAATTGTCAATCAAAGGAAGACGCTCGGTAAACATTTCCGAAGCGAGAACTAAGCTCACTAAAATCTTTTCGGTCACACAACTATTGCACAAAAAGTAAACATATCATTCAAACTCTTCATTTATAGTGGCGAACATCAGGTGGCGAAAAGTTCAAAAGTCACCTGCTCTAAGAATTCCTCTCATCGCATTTCAGCCAATTTATACACGTCCGCGAGGGCGTAATTATGCACGCATATAAAAAAATCCTGGCTTCGCTAAGCCTTAAAGTAGATCATCGCTGGCATCTGGAGAAAGCAAATCGCCGTCTCCAGCGTAAAGCAGTGGCCGGACACGCCGCTGCTGACAGTCTGCCTTTCGGCACCTGGGCCGATCACTACGCCTATTACCTTGTCGCACCCAGTCAACAAAGCGATCAGAGTAATGCCGTCCTGCAAACTGACCTGGATCGCTGGGGAATTTCGTTCGAAGAAGCCTGCAAAGACGCATTCGCCAGACTTTATGCAGCGACTTCGCTCGATTTCGCCAGTCTGATCAGCGCCAGAAATGAATATGAATTGCACGAGTCAACCTGGGAACATGGTGATCACGCAGCGCGTTTGAACTTTCCGGCCGTAGCTGAACTGCCGGTGCCGGGAGAGCGTCTAATTTTTCCGTTGAGTCGCAGCAAAATGATCGTTGTCGGCAGTGATTCGATCGCCGGCATGGCTTCTGTGATTGACAAACTCGCAGAGTTTCGGGAGGAAGATGCCCTGCCACCACTTGCTCTGGTCAAAACCGGAAACAATTTTGCCGCCTGGCAAGGACCGGTCAACCATCCCTACCACTCCAGTCTGAAGAATTTCTCCGACTCGTATTTGAGCAAGATCTATGCAGAACAGTACGACATTCTCATTGCTGAATGTGGTTGCGATCCAGAACTATTTATAGCAAAGTTCATGCTTTCGGAAGACCGCAGAAAATTTCTGCGCTCGCAAGCAACGATCATCGACGGCGTCGATGCGACTTCATTGCCTAAAACCGATTATGTGGTTTTCGCCCGCCCGGCTCCTCATGATTATCAAATCAGCATCCTCGGCGCAATGTCGTGGGATGTGATGCTAGCAATGATGCCAGGTCGATTGACCAGGATTGACTGTTATCCCGAGCGATATTTGTTAAAAGGCTTTCCGACCGATGAAGAACTGAATCGATTCTGCCCGGAATCGTTCTCACAATTCGCAGTCGAATATATTTCTGCAGCGCCGGACACAAAACGACCCGCACGTTTGCATCGAATCGCTCCCCCGAATCAACAAATCGCGCGCGCGCAGATAGAGGTTGCGACTCCGCTGAGTTTCGCTCCAAACTCACCAACGACAACGCCGATGGCAACGGCAGCGCCGACGAGGACGACGACATCGACGACAACGGTTCCCTCACTATCACCGGGCGAAAAATTCAAACCAACTGATGTAGAGTTTTGACGGCCGATGACAAACCAAAATTTCAGGCTAGCGAGCCCAAACCCTCCAGCCGACGTATACTTCAAAAGTGTATTCCCAAAAAAAAATTTTTAATGTGTAATGAAGGAACTCGCTTTAATCGGCTCTGTTGCAAACATTTGCCCGGAAACATTGAGACGATGTTTCCTCAATTCACAGAATTGCCACCGTATATGATGCTCAACATTGAAAACCTTTTTGACAGTTGTTAGTTATTGCTTGTGGTCGGGCGGCAAGCCGTGACTAAATACAAGTGAAAACCGTGTCAAATAAACATATAATCCTACAGCTATAGCCGGACTCACATAAATGTGGTTTAACGGTGATACTCGAGTTCGCTTAGAGAGGCGATTATATGAAACGCTGGTCAACATTTTTGCTTGCGTCGCTCTTGTGCGCAACACCTTCATTTGGAACAGCCCCCCTGTTTCCACACGACATTATTCAGGCCTTTCTTACGATGAAGGAGGCAATTCCGTTGTATACGCGAGGGTCCGTTCCGCAATGTTATTGTGACTTAAGCGCCGATGGTACTGTGCGTACCATGCGAATCGCCGGACACCCGTGCGATAGCGTGATTTCAATCGAAGCCGTCTTTGACGTAATTGCAGCTGTTTTAACAGGTCCGCCAATTTCGAGTGGCAACTCTAAGCAAACCATAACTACTCAGGCAGCAGATTTGCAATCGCATTTTGAGCGCGACAGCGACCGGTCTGGATTTCAGCATCCAAACCAGCTAGCTTTTTCTTTTTTGTCAGATGGGCCAACAAAGTCCGGAGACAAGAGAGCTATGGGTTTTCCATGGCTCCAGCCCGAATTTAGAAGCGGCAAAAGCTCAACCATACGTGCCCTAAATACCGAGGCACGACAAAAGTTTCTGTCTAAAAATGTGGTGTTAGCGAATCACTCGGAAGAATTTATCCCTATGGATGAGTTTCTAAGCAAATTGCCCGAATCCGACAACAAAGTGTTTGTTTTAAACGCGATTCCGCTATCTGTTTTGTCTCGTTATTCCGAGGTGATGAAGCCTGAGGACGTCTGTTCGACAGATAATTTTCGGACAATAGACAAGTCGTTTTTTCACTTACTTACCTGCGATCTAGCGTCAGCCAGAACAAGTCCTGAGTGGACCGATTTTTTTGAGAAGATAAACTCTACATATTGGTCGACGGACGTTCTGAACAGCTATTTTCTTGCAGAAAGAGCTAGACGCAACGCGGATTTGATTTCCCAAAATGCGACCTTCCGCTCACTATGCAGGGCTTGGCAAAGCTTTTTTCTCAAACATCCTAGTGCTACTAAAGAACAGCTGATTGCAGAGCGAGATTCGATTGATAGGGAGTTTTCGGACATGTTAAAGAAGTGACGGAGTCATTGCTCACTTTTGTCCACATCGTTAACTTTTCAAAAAAATCTGCCGTGCAGAGCCGCTTAAAAAGCATACTCCGCACGACCTAGCGAACGACTCAACGGCATCGCAACAAGCAACTACATGCGCCGTCGTTTCCTCGTAGTTTGAGCTGGTACCGATAATTTAGGCCAGAAACTCTCAAAGACAAGGTGGAGATCCGTCAACCATCTAGCGAGCTTTTGACACGGTACCAGATGCGGTGCCAGCGGTCAAACGTATATGAATTCGATCCTCTTCTCCTAGTGATGCCGTAAGATTGGCGCTTGAGTCCCATATTGAAATCGGCAGGGGCTGGCGGAAGCGAGGCCCGGCCGAGTGTACGTCAGCCTGGTGCGTACCGGCCTCTCTCCAAACCAGTGGAATTGAAAAAGAGCTGTCGGCCTGCCGCCGAATAAACGGCTCCCAGCAACGGTAGCCGTGAGTGCGCAAAGCGGCCACTTTACTGACGTGCCAGAGTGCGTTCGAAGTGACGGCGTGCTTCGCATCAAGTCCAACTCTGCCTTCGCGTTTAACAAAAGCGTGGGCTCGCGCAAATTGCTGCCACTTCGCAGCGGCACACCCATGACATCCCTTAACTGGTGCAGACCTTTGCAGCCCTGGCAATAATCTCGCATTGCTGACAGTGCAGCAAACGGCACTTCCTAAGAACGTGCGCAAGCACGCAATCGACTGACAACTCACCCTCAATCAGCCTATCGGGCAGGCACTACAGACGGTGCAGACCAGAAAATTGCTTTCGAAGCAGTCCGCTACCAGTCGCGAAAGTCGCAAATCTATCACGGAAAAGCCCCATTCCAGGGCACTCTGCAAACTAAACGCATCGCTTCTTACGACCCCCACAATTTTTCTATCGTCATCTCTATTTTTGGTCTACTGGAATCCTCAATCGTTTCGATTATTTCAATAGCTAAACGTTGCCAAGCAAGTGTTGTTCACGCGATTTATGCACCACCTTAGCGATCCGCTTTTGACGTGCGTGAAGCCGCTCTCCAAGAGCATTTATGAGGAAACTTGGTAGACACCGACCCAATTGATACGTTGAACACATCTCTACGTCCTACACTTTTTGTTCGCATTCGTTTGCAAGGCATCTCCAAAACACAGCACAGGCAAAGCAACGCATCAATTGAGACATTCGCGCCACTAAAGAAAAAGAGTGACGATACCGCACGTAGAGAAACTGACTTCAGAACAGAACCTGCCTTTAGCTGCGATAGATGCGCTATGGGACTCCAACGAAGAAAGAGGCAAATAAAATGCCAACCTACTCAAGCAACGAAAAAGAAAACCTTTCGCAAAATCCAAACCGACTGTTAGCGGGTGCGGTCAAGCCACGCCGTGACAAGCTGCCAGCCGATTCGCCTTTGCTCAAATGGGGATCTGATCTGACCGAGGACGCAACCAACGGGCTAGTCCGCGACACCTTCGGCCAAGACGACACAATCTCGAAGATGATTCAGGTCTTGATTCGCTCCGAGAAAAACAATCCGATTCTGGTGGGATTGCCGGGCACCGGTAAATCGGCAGCCGTCGGAGCTCTGGCCCATCGCATCAACCGCGGCGAAGTGCCCGACCAACTTCTGGCATGTCGCATCGTGATCATTAACCTCGCGTTACTGGTAGCCGGCACCAAATATCGCGGCGAGCTGGAAGAACGTGCAAAAACGCTCGTTGAAATTGCCAAGAAAGATCCCAACCTGGTTTATTTCATCGACGAAGCGCACACTATCATCAAAGCCGGTGCGGCAGAAGGCGCTCTGGACATCGCCAACATCCTCAAACCCGCTATGAGCCGAAATGAAATTCGCGTGATCATGGCAACCACCGAAGACGAATACAAAAAGCATTTCGAGAAAGACGAGGCTCTGGACCGGCGCACTGAGCTCGTGGAATCTCCCGAACCAACGCAAGGAGTGGTGGCGAAAATTCTCAAGTTCGTCAGAACTCGACTGGAAAAGCATCACGGCTTATCGATCGATGACAAGGCATTAATCGAGGTTTACCGCATCGCCGAACGTTTCATCAAGCCGATCAAACATAAGTATCAACCGGATGTCAGCATTACCCTGGCTGACAAAACCTGCGCGTACGTCCGCGAAGTTCGTTCAGTCACGCCTGAACTGCGCAAAGCATACAGGGAACTGCACGAAGTCGAGTTCGAACTGATCGACGCCGAACGTCTGCGCGATCTCGCCAGTATCAACAAGTTGCATGCACAGGCGCGCGCTCTTGCTGAGAAGATTGCAATTCATGCCCAGATCCCCGGGCCGCCTGAGGCTCGCATCGTCACGGTCAGCGATGTGGCTCATGCTGCCAACTTCTGGCACGGCATTCCTCTCGGTCAGCTTTCCGAAGATGAATCCAAGAAAGTGTTGCGCCTGGGCACCAACATCAAGACGCGAGTGATCGGTCAAGATGACCCGATCGACAATATCGTCGCAGCCATTCACGAATCGAGAGCACTCGGGGGTGATCCAAACCGTCCGGTCGGCTCCTTCCTTTTCCTCGGTCCAACGGGCGTCGGCAAGACAGAAACCGCCAGAGCTCTGGCTGAATTTCTGTTCGATGACGAGCGTGCCTTCACCAAGATCGACATGTCCGAGTTCATGGAGAAGCATTCCGTTTCCAAATTGATCGGAGCACCTCCAGGATATGTCGGCTATGAGGAAGGCGGACAACTCACCAACGCTGTCGCCAAGCGTCCTTTTAGTGTCATCCTCCTCGATGAAATCGAGAAGGCGCACGAAGAGATCTTCCCGATTTTGCTGCAAGTTATGGAAGACGGAGTTTTGACAGACGGTCTCGGCAACAAGGTCGACTTCAAAAACTGCGTACTGATCATGACTTCCAACCTGGGTTGTGGCAGCCTGCGCCGAAACGGTGGCACGTTCGGCACGCGCCCGGGACAAAAATCGGAAGAGGACAACAACTCTTCGGTAAAAGCTAAAATCTTGAAAGCCGTCAACGAGAAATTCAGTCCAGAGTTTCTCGGTCGGCTCGACGGTGTCGAGGTCTTCAATCAATTCACCGACGAGGTCGTGAAGTTGATAATCGAACAGAAGTTGACTGAATTGAACGTCTACCTCAGCTCTAAGCGTTTGACGATGAAGTTCGCCACGTCGATTAAAGAGATGCTTTTCAGCAAGGGTTACGATCGAAAGAGCGGTGTGCGTTCGTTGAGAACGACGATCAAAAAGCTGCTCCGGCAGCCGATTGCTCCGCGTGTTCTCGCCGGCGAATTTGGCGAGGGCGACACGATTCTGGCCGACCTCGATAAAGAAGGGAAAGTAACTCTGCAAAAAGAGACAGCCAGCGCCGCTTAACCTTTGAGATAACGTTCTGCAATCTTTCGGGACCGTGGGCATCGAGTTCACGGTCCAGTCAGGAGTGATTATGCACAGCCTACAAGACATTTTTTGGATTACTCTCAAGGACGGCCAAAGCGTCCTCTCACTCGGCGAAGTCGATAAGCAACTTTTGCCGAGTCGCAACTCATTTTATGTACCCGTCGTGCCGGTTCCTGATGGCGGCAACGCAAGACTGATCGACATACCATCGGTGATGGCTCAGACCGGCATCATCTACGTGTATGGCCCGATTACAAGCGAGTTGGCGCAGATGGTAATCGCTCAACTCGAATATCACCGTTTCTCGCCGCCTCAGGATGGAATCACGCTTTATATCGATTCCCCTGGCGGCTCAGTCACGGCTGGTCAGGCAATTTGCGACACGATCGAAACTTTGATCGAAAACAAAATCCCGGTCGGCTGTGTTGTGCAGGGTATCGCTGCCAGCATGGCGTCTGTGATCACGGCCGTTTGCCAGAAGGGCATGCGCAAAGCTCGCAAGAGTTCGCGGATCATGATCCATGAACCGAGTGTCAACGGGCTGAGCGGCAAATTCACGGTGCTGAAAGCGGAAATTGACATGCTCGAACAGATGTTCAATGAGTTGGCGCGCAAAATCGCTGACTGCTGCGGACAGCCCTTCGAGAAAGTGAAGACGGACATGCTTACCGACTACTGGTTGAAAGTGCCGGACGCCGTTGCATACGGCATTCTCGACGGTAGCGTCTAATCACAGGCGCAGACCAGCCGATACTACGGGGACTGTGTTCAGAAAGCATGATTGATTATTAAGGGGAGTCGAGTAATTTATCGTCTCCCCTTTTTTTTGGCCTTGGTGCACCATATACGGTGGCATTTCTGAGCAATCCTTGGAAATTGCATTTCCGAAAGCGGGTGCTGCTCTCACGACCTTCCCCTGTCGAACTGCGATGCCAACGACCTTTAACGCATTTCGGAAGCCACTTGTGAAGTTAAAAAATAGTGACTAGGCTCGAAAATAAAAAACATTGCTCTTAAGGGCACCGTATGCGGTGGCATTTTCACATCTCACTGATAAAGATTGGACTGTTCTGCGAGACGAACTTGAAAATGGACCCTGCCTGCCTTGAACAATGAGGAAATGGCTGGAGCTCGCGCCCCTTTATTTTGTGCCATTAACTGTGGCACCTCTTTTCTCCGCTTATATTGCTAAGCGTAATCCCGATTATCGCACCGATAAGCGAGGCTTAAGCCGGATTGCAGTATGGGCTGCCGGAGCTACTTTATTGCCTGCACTTTCAAGTGAGGTAATTCAATAAAGTATGAATGATTTTCTGAGAACTTATTCGACTCAAACGGAGCAGCCGACCTGATTACTGCGAGAGTGTCTTTATCTATGCTGCTGGACCCAGACGAATTTTGGATTTTCAGGATCAATATAGAGCCGTCAGGTTTTAACGTCAGCTTACAGGAGACATTCTTGCTATCCAGGGAAACGGACTTTAAGAAAAAACGTAATCGAGCTTCTATTCATCCGTTGCATATCAAAGAAGCAATCCAACGCTCTGGGTGGTGCATGCACCACCCGCCATACGGATTTGAACGTTGAAGGATTCGATAAAAGTTCGGAATGCAGATCTTATCTCTCGATCGAAACTTCTTCGCCGATAGAAATGGAGCCGTAGACACGTGGCACCGCGTTTTGTCCGAAGATGACGCGGTTATCGCCCTTCATTCGAAATGAGGCAAGTGTCTTGAGTGGCTCAACGCCCTTCTTGGCGGTTTTTTGATCAACGGTGATGACGACGCATCGAGCGCATTCTTTGACGAGTTTAAAGGAAGTGTATTTTCCCTTCACGCCGGTCCAATTATCTTCATCCCAGGGAATCTCGCCCTTAAGCACGATGTTCGGTCGAAAGCGATCCATCGCTACTGCCTCTGGAAGTCGCTCGTTAAGGTCTTTCAAGGACGCTTCGTTAGCGATCAAATACGGATAGCCATCAGCAAAACTAACATGGTCTTCCGGATCTCCAAACTGCTGATCGACCACACGCGGATGGTCGTCTGACAGCCGCACTAGGTGCGCTGGTCGTCCCAAGAATTCGCTTAACCAATTAGAAATCTGTTCGCCCTGGTCAAATGCCTGGCAGGTGTCGCGCCAGATCGTTACTGTTTGCGTCTCACCGGAGATGTTCAGCGGAACTTCCAATTTGGGCATATCTGGTGCTTCGAAAATCAAGCCACGGGCTAGCACTACAGTCGGTGACATAAGTGCCATCTTCGGCAGTTCTCGCTGGGTGATGAATTTGCCATTATCATCGACAATCATGTAAAGCCGGTCGTCAATAAATCCCCGCGCCGTTACGACCGCCGTCTGCACCGCGTAACCGGTACAGCCTTTGACCGGATAGACGAAAAGTCCCGTCACTGGAAGCGTCGCGGTTGTCTGTTCAGAACCAGCTAAAAGGGACATTCGAGTTATACCGTAGAAGTACATGCCTTACATTTCTTCGCGCCTGCAGGCAATGTTTCAAGGCATTCTGGGCACGATTTAGTGGCGGGAGCCGGAGGATCTTTTGGAAGAAGAATCTTGGTAATTAGAAAGACGACAAAGGCGATGATCACAAAGTCGATCAATGAACCAACCAGATGTCCGTACTTGATTGCATTAAGGGTAGTTTTTCCGTTAGCGTCGATGGAATGCGAAAGCACGATTTGAGCTTCTCGCCAATCGCCGGCGGGCATAATCAAACCGATTATGGGCATCAACAAATCGTCGACGATGGCGGAAACCACTTTGCCTGTGGCGGCTCCAATAATCACGCCGATTGCCAGAGCAAGGGCGTTGGCTTTGGTGAGGAAAGCTATAAAATCTTTGTACATCGTCTACGGCTTTCTCCGGAAAGGTTAGCCAATGCTAGCAGCAGTTCTCATCCTTGACATGTGCTTTTGAAATTCTCGCAGTCGCCGGTCTTCCTCGCTGCCACATTTTGTCGCTTCGACGTGTAACATAAGGAGGGCTTGTGATCAGAGAGTTGCCCATGAAGCATCTTGCCAGTCGTATTGCGCAGCGCAGTCTTTTCGTGCTCGGTGTTGCTTTAATCTCGGCAAGAGCTGTTGAAGCCGGCCTTAATTTCGACCAAGGATTACAAAACTACAATCAGAAGAAGTTGGACGCGGCCGCTCAATGTTTTGCAGCCGATATCAAGAACGGTAGCGCCAACTCCAAGAACTTTTACTATCTAGCGAATTGCTTATATGGAATGCGTCGCCTCGACGGTTTTCCAAAGCGGATCGATGTCAACTACAACAAGGATGTCGCCAACGCCAATCTTCGCGCAATGCCTAAATTGAAGGATATAGATCTTTCGTCGGGCGCAAATGATAGCGGATATTCCGACGCGCTAGATCGCTCTGGGTAAGTCGATCGAAAGCGGCGGCTGTTGTACGAAGGCATCGCGCGGCACCGCACGAGCAACTTTCGGTTTGATACCAACTTCTTCAAGGGCTGACCAGAGACTTTGCAGGGCGCGCTTTGGATCAAGATAATAAACTATCCCAACGGCTGCACGCCTCAGCCGGGTTCGAACTATCACTAATCTAACAAGGATCATAGATTGGGTGCGGCTCCTAACGGAGCCGCACTTCATTCAATACTAATTACTCGGAAGTTTTTTTTGAATGTAAATTCCGCAGCTTTCAACACAAAGGGGAACTAATAGAAGGATCGCTGCGGTAGCAGTCCAGCGGACCGCTCTGACATGTGTCCGGGGTACGAATGCCCGAGCAAGGAAGATGGCTGGCACTATAGCCAAGATTGTGTATCGAACGATGAGTGGAGTGACGTTTTGAAAACCGACGTTTGCTTCAGAAGTCACCATGATTTCATGCAGTAACATTGCATTTATGGCTAAGAATGATAAAAGCAGTTGCAAGTCTATCTCTCCTGTCGAATTTATTCTTTTCAGGATCATGCCCTTGTCTGCGATAGATGCAATACGTGATTTCCCCAGAGTTTTAAAGAAAAAGCAGAGTTATCACTCGTGTTCCGTAAAAAATTTGCCCATAGGGCACCATATGCGGTGCCAATATTCCATCTAAATCTACGGCTCTTGTCCTTATCGTCTCGCCCCATGCGAGCTAGAAGCTCGGCAATTTGCGCTTTTAGCCTCTCGCAGATCCCGCGCAATTCCGCCGCTTCTTTGATGGCCGCGGCTCTGTTGCTTAGAAAGAATACGATCAAGCAATTAAGAGGTTCCCAGTATGACTGCGTTTCAAATGTCTTTTAGACTTTGCACCTGGTGACAGCTTCGCTATCCCCGAGCCAGTGTATTGAAGTTAGCTGCTGGAAGACTCAAGCCGCCCCGTGCTCACCGAATGCGGTGGCAGCAGCTATTACTTCATTAGCTTTGCCTTCTCGCAAAAAATCCAAAGGACGTCTGCCATACAGCCGGGAATTGGCACTCAAAAAGAAGTTGGCTTTCGTAAACATCGAAGCATTCCCTAATGCGCGTATTGATTCCTTTAGACCACGCAAAACCGCACCTTGATGTATTTGCCACAAGGGGTAACAGAATTTTGCTTGTCCTCTAGGAAAAGCAATCAGGGAGCCAGCTTTTCTAGCCCTATCTACGGCTTGAGGGGTAATTCCGATCAACTCGGCAAACTCGGTGCTAAAGATGCTGCCACCCTCAGCAGCCAAGATTTCTGCTTGCACCTTCAATCCTCGAATTTTGGCCCGGGCTAAAGGGTCTACTTCAGCTAAGAGCGCTTGTACTTCAGGTTCTTGGAGAATTGAAATCAAAACTTGAAGATCCGAAGATTGAGTTGCAGCCTCATGTAAATGAAGAGATTTAACTAAACGCACTAAGGCTCTCATCGCGCGTATGATGGCAACTGATTCCACTCCAGGCTGATTATGTGAAGCTTCAAGAGTTTCAACCACAATTTCTGCAACTTGAGGTGACGCCTCACGGACGGCGGTTAAAGCGCGTTCTTCTAAAGATAATGGAGCTGGCATAAAGGTCACCTCGGTTGATGTTTTCCATCCTAGCACAAAAGCAGGAAAACATCGACTAACGCCCCGAGAACACTCTGATTACTCTCTTTAGGACTTAAAGCCTTCGCCACTCCACTATTTCGTCCGCCTACGTGCAATTAGCATCACTGCTATTGTGGGCTCTGTTGCAAAAACTTCTAGAGGGTCGTCAAGCGAAAATGCCGGACCAGTTGGTATTGCGTACCAAACAAAAAGGCTGCCGGGAAAATCCGTGACACTTGGTCCAGTGATCAGCACCCTCAAATCCGCGAAGCGAAGCGCGCTTTCACTCTACAGCACTGCCGCAGTGGCTCTGATGACACCATTTGTAGTCAACTTCATCGGCATTGTCGTGGTTGCTAGTTTCGGCGGGCTGGGAGGAGAGCTATGAAGCGATCTTCACAGCCCTGCCTAGTTGGTGTTAGTCAACGACCGTGCAAGTCTTTCTATTGAAAGCTGCTCGGATCAACCTGCGGATAGGCTAGCTGATTAAATTCTCGATTACTCCATGCTAATCGGCGTGGCAAAAAACTTGCACATGCGCTCGCGCGAACGAGATTTGTAAAAAAGCTGCAAATGTAATATCGTTTGTAAACAGCATCAGCAGCCTCAAGGCTAGCGCCACACTTGGTCTTTCCTACAACACCTCTAGAATAAACACAGTCGCCTTTTTATCCGCATTGCGCAGATTGTTAGTACGCGCGTGCGCAGCGGCGCTAACTCAAGAATCTTGATCCTACGGGTTTTTAGGGGTATTGGCATCGTATGCTCAGATGTCAATTCTCTGTTTCACTCCAAGGTTTCTTCAACTCAATAAAATCCCATCAACTCCAATAGTAAGCCGTTAAACACCAGCTGACGCTGACGAGAGTGACAGAGAGTGACAGCCAATCCGCCAGAATCGTTCTTGCGGATTTCCATGTCCTACGGGACTAGAATCGCTGTAGCGATTAGTCAGGAAAGAAACATTATGGAATCGAATACAGACCTCACGCTTGGCGCCAACCTATTGCCGACCCCGGAGCAAGCAGGAAACGAACGCACATATCCGGACCCGCGCGAGCAAGAATTGCTCATTGCAGCCGACATTGCCGCCATGCGTCTCGAAGCCTACCGGGCGCTGCACGGCAATGCCGAGCACAAATCGATCGGGCTCTTTACACCGGTGCCCTCTCAGAGTGGATACCACAGGCATCGGGCCGCGATCGAACGACTGATCGCAGAAGCGGAGGCACAAGGCTGGAGCGTCTGGTTCACCGGCCGTAGTGTCGAGACCAGCCCTTACATGGTGTTCGAGAGGAAGCGGGCGGGTTAATCAGCCATCTGTCCGACTAAAACGCGTAACTGGGTAATTGAAGAGCTGAAAATTCGGTAAATCGCGCGAAAAACTCAGGCCGGTTGAGCCTGGGCAGAAAGGTGGTTTCGATTAGCCGCCTTTCTGTCTTTTTTTTTGGCCCATGGTGCCACCACCTGCGGTGCCACTACGAGAACTTCACGGGCCTACGGCCGCTGCCACTCGATCGCGCAATTCCTTAACTCCAGGGTTTTCAGGCATAAGCTCGACGGCTTTATTGAAATCGTCGAGAGCACCTTTGCGATCCCCATAATTGAATCGCGCCGACCCTCGATTTGCATAAGCTTTGCCGAAATTCGGATCGAGCTTGATCGCTTCATCATAATCTTTGATTGCACCAAGCAAGTCCATAGCCTGTCCCTTGCCACACGCCCGGTCGAAGTAGGCCTGGGCACTCATCCCTGATGGTGAAGCCGGCTGATTGGCAGTAGCCTGCGAGTTCAATGGACTGACTAACGAACTGCCCGAGTGCATCAATCCAGTTGAATAAGTCGATGCTGCCGGTTCACTGGCCTGGCTCGGCTGGCTGCTTGTACTCCAATTTGAGCTGCCATTCGACGGCGGCGGTGATGGGGAATCAGAGACCTGAAAAGGCGAGTCCGAGTTGCTGGAGGCTAGCTTGTTACTAGTCGTACTTGTTTGACTGGCCAACTTGCTGCTCGTATTTCCCGCGTGGCCTGCAGCACTCGTTTTACTTGATGAAGCGGCATGGCTCGTGGCACTCGCATGACTTGTCGAAGTCGTCGCATCACTGTGGCTCGCTGAACCTTCCGCAAAGGGCGAATTCTCGGTCGATCCACTGCCGGCTGCAAATGGTGACGGACCATGAGAAATAGTGCCCGACTGTCCCGCCGCCGGCTCAGCTCTTCTTGGGGCCATAAGCGCCTGGGCGGCTTGTGCTGCTCTGACCTGATTAGCCATACGCATGATATTTGCCGCCGGGTCAGTGAAGTCGCCGCCGAGTTGAGCGTTCAATAACATCTGCCGAGCCATGCGCAGACGTTCAGCCTGATTGGAATTATCTGCGGTGGTTTGGACAATGCGCTGCTTCAACTCGACTAGCCCTTTCAATTGACCCATATGCGCAATAGCGAGATTTATATCGTCTAGTGCGCCGGCGTAATTTTTCGTGTTGAAGCGCGCAGCACTCCTGTTAGCAAACGCCTTCCAATATTGAGGATTCTTCGCGATCGCCCTGTCAAAATCGGCAATGGCGTCCTCGTATTTGCCGTCCATGTTTTCTTTACTGGCTCGTGCATAGTACTGCTCGGCTGTCATTTGTTCTTGAGCCGACGCACTCCTGTCAGGCGTCGCCAAAGACGCAGCACTAAGAGCTAGTGCACAAAATAAAATTCTTCCGGCCAAACACTTATTATAATGTTTCATGATCGAATTAATCCCTGAGTCTCGGAAAATACAGTGTATCAGCCGCGGAGAGGATATAAATGAAAAGAATATCGAGACGAGCAATGGTTGGAGCTGCAGCGTCTTCGATGTCCCTGTTCTTTCTGGGGAGTATGGGCGGCGGTGCTACTACCAATGGTGGCGACATAAATCAACAGATACAAATTTGTCCAAATCGGTGGCAAAGCTAATATCCACGCGCTAGACGCCGGACACTTCCCATAGACACTCTGCTGCAGAAGGTCGCCGACCAGACGTCGACTTTCTAGAATAGCGGTTAGAGAGAAATCGCTTTCGCCCGACCCCGGCAGCGTGTATAATGCCCGCGAAGGCACCATGGTGCCGTATATGGTGCGCATATCGAGGATAGGGCATGCAAATTCATCCTTTGGTAACCGTGAAGAAAGCAGCAGCAGTCCTGGGAGTGGACAAAAAAGTAATTCGCGAAAAATTGACTACCGGCGAGATCAAAGGCGAGCGTCGGAGAGTCGGCGAAAAAGACAAATGGTTTGTCTACCACGGCGCCGTGCAAGATTTGCTGGAAACCGAACGCTTGCCGGAACTAGATAAGTCTGAGCGTATTTCGACAGAGGGGCTTACCGAACTTTTCGATGACGGCTCTAAGGGCGAGACGGACGCAGATGAGAAGGAAGCAAACGAGGGCAATCGCGTCGAGAAAGTTGACAGCCAGTCAGTGGAATCGATCTCATCGCCGTTTGCTGATCTCGTTTCCTATTCCGAACCGCCATCATCTACGGACGCCGTTTCCGCCGACATCGATGTACTCCAGATATACCAAGGCGCAGGCGCCGAAAATGCCTTTGACTTCTCTCACACGAACCCGGGAAGAGCAGCCATCGCGCACATGCTGCCAGCGCTAGACGAATTTCTCAATCAACTCACGATTGAGTTCGCCCATCGCTTGGCCCAAGAACGCGGACAGATCCTTCGCTTGCAACAAGACGTTGCTCTGCGCGACGAGCGCCTGGAGCGGGTCTCCGTTCTCGAACTCAAACTACGCACAGCCAAAGAAAGTATGGAAACGCGCAATGTCGAAGTCGCCAACTTGCAAGAGCGCATCGTCGAGCTAGAAACCGAACTCGCAGCGCAGACAGAGAAAGCTAATCTTCCCTGGTGGAAGAAGCTGTTTGCATAAGCTGTTTGCATAAGCTGTTTGCATAAGCTGCTTGCATAAGCTGTTTGCATAAGCTGCCTGCAACGGGTG
>CAJCHQ010000717.1 GCA_903970295.1 Bryobacterales bacterium | reverse complement strand
CGGCGGCGATGGACTGTTTGGCGTGGCGGTTTTTCAGCAGCCGGTGTCGGTCATGGAAGAGCGGTTGGCTACTCGGGCCTTGCTTTGCTGCCCGACTGGCTCGATCGGAACGCACGACCATAACGAAGCCAAAACAGTGATGGACGATCTGCCCCTTCATCTCGCCGATGACGTCTATTACTGCGGTTTTAATTCGCCCAAGTCATACGGCGGCAATAGCTTTTTTATTCGCCACCCGCAAGGAAACTGGCTGATCGATTCGCCCAAATATTTGCCTCACCTGGTCAAAAAATTCGAGCACTGGGGCGGCGTCAAGTATATTTTCCTCACCCATCGCGACGATGTCGCCGATGCCTCTCTTTATGCAGAAAAATTCGCTGCCGACCGCATCATCCACAAACTGGAAATACAGGCCCAACCCGCTGCGGAAAAAGTTCTCGATGGTCGCGAGCCCATAGACTTTCAAACCGGCTTCAAGATTATTCCCGTACCCGGCCACACGAGCGGCCACGTGGTGCTTTTATATAAGAACGAATTTCTTTTTACCGGCGACCATTTGTCTTATGACCGTGAAAACGGGCGTTTGAGCGCTTCTCGCGATTACTGCTGGTATTCCTGGCCGGACCAAATAGTATCGATGGAGAAACTGCTCGACTACCAATTCAGTTGGGTGCTAGCCGGTCATGGTGACCGCATTCACCAACCAGCCGCGCAAATGCACGCCGACTTGACCGACTTGATCGCCCGCATGAAATTGCCCCGACCAAGTCGCTAAGCTGACTGGATCAGCTGACTGGATCAGCTGAGTGGCTCAGTGACTGGATCAGCTCAGTGGCTGCTTCGACCATGTGCGAGTGTTTTGTGAATCCGGTACGCGCAGGTCTTTGATTAAAGTGTCGAGAAAGAGGCAAATCTTTCTTTTCACTGCTTCTTGCAAATTGACCAGGCTAGTGGTTTTGCAAATGAAGACCGTGTTTGTTCCTTCGTCGAAGTCGATGGCCGAATAATTATGACCCTGGCACAAGCTGTCTGAAATCAGTTCTTCAATCTCGACCATGCCCATTTCGCAAAAGAACGCTGTGGATTTAGGCTCGCCTATGAACATCAGACCAAGCTGGTCTTGCCCAACCTCCAGTCTATAGCCCGGCAAAATACGATGGATACACGAGTCTAGCTGCGGCCTCTTTTTGACGACGGGAAAATCGGCAGCGGCTAACCTGACTTTGATGTCTTCCGCGTCTTTGCTCGTGTATCCGAGTAATTCACGTGTCAGGCAGATCAGCTGTTCTTCGGGCAGCAGCCGGCGACAGACTCTCAGAGCCCCGAGGATGGCATCCGATGAGCTGATTTTGTTAGTCTGCAATTGCAGCTTCAGTTGTTCTAGGTAAGTGGATATCAACTGCATGGGTCGCCCTTTCGCTTGAAGCGGTGGCGGAGCGACATAAACCCGCACTGCCAATGAAAAATCAATGGCGGTTCGAGGATTCCTCCAAAGAAGAATCGGTTGCCCCATGGAGGTATGCCCCTTTCTAACGGGCCGGTTTCTGAATTTTCTCTAAGGGCAGAGCTTTAGACTCAGTTGTCTAGCTCTTTGTGCAAAGCCTGCGCCAATTGCGGATATTTAAATGTGTATCCATTAGTCAACAAGCTTTTTGGTTGGCAGCGCTGACTGGCTAAAAGTAATTCATCGGCCATTTCGCCCATGATTAGACGAGCGGCAAATTCTGGCAGGGGCAGAATCGTCGGTCTGTGGATGACTGAACCCAAGATCTTGGTGAATTCGGCGTTCGATACTGGATTTGGTGCGACGCAGTTGACCGGACCGACCATGCTGTCGGTTTTGATCATGTGCCAGATCGCTTGTACTTCGTCTTCCAGGGCGATCCAGCTCATATACTGGCGGCCGCTGCCAATGTTGCCGCCGCCTCCCAATTGAAAAATAGGCAGCATTTTTTGCAAGGCACCGGATTTGGTGCTGAGCACAACTCCGGTTCTGAGATTGACCACGCGTACAGCTTTTGCTCGCACCGACGAAATCGACTTTTCCCAATCACGGCAAACATCGGCAAGAAATCCTGTTCCCGGTTGACTGAGTTCGGTCAACTCTTCATTGCCGCGATCGCCGTAAAAACCGATGGCAGAACCGGAGACTACTACTCGCGGCGGTCGAGTCAGATTATTGATAGCAGTGGCTAATTGTTTGGTGCCCTCGATCCGGCTATCTCGGATCTTGGCCTTTTGAGCCGGTGTCCAACGGCTGGAGGCGATGCTTTCTCCGGCTAGATGGACGATGGCATCTGTGCCTTCGAGTTTTTCTTCCTGCAGTTTGCCTGTCGCTGTGTCCCATAGGATTTGATCTGCGTCGCCGGTCGGTTGGCGCACAATGCGGAGCACTTCATGTCCCTGTTCTGTAATGTAAGTACATAATGCGCTGCCGATCAGTCCTGACGAACCGGTAATTGCTACTTTCATCTTTCCTCTCGGTGGTTGTTGGCGGACTAATGATCAAAGCAATTGTTGCGCACTTCTTAAAGGTTACGTGACAACTAAAATCGATCTCGACTCCAGTCGATCTCGCGAAAAGCGGCTTCAAAACCGGGAAAACGAATTATTTACGAAAGTTGAATTGTAAACGGATCGTGAAAACTCTTGTCCACCAAGTTAAATGAATGCTTAAGGGTACCTCGTTCGCGATGAATGCAGGGTACAACATAGTGGTGGAAAGCGATTCGAAAGAATTTTTTCCTCTTATCGCAGGATCTCCAGTACGAGGGGCTTAAGGGATTGAGCCTGTTGGGGCGGCACCAACTCTGCGGACAATTCATAACAGCTGGAACTCAATCAGCTACTGAAGCCCGATCGTCAGGTCGGGCTTCGACTTTGTCACCCCGCTCAGAGCATAGGGTGTAACATTTAGGCTCAGGGTTGGTACCAGTGAAGGTTTTGAACTATGACGACAAAAGCACGAGCGGTACTTCTGGCGGCCGGGCAGGGCAAACGCATGAAGTCTTCGAAGCCGAAGGTTCTCCATGAGGTCCTTGGTCGCTCCATCTTGTCTAGAGTGCTTTTGGCGGTGGACGGTCTCGAGCTCGAACATGTCTATGTGATCATCGGTCATGCCGCCGATCAGGTGCGCCAATTTCTGGATGTGCATCCGCCGAAGACTCCGTATTCGGTCCATTTGCAAGAGCCGCAATTAGGCACTGGTCACGCTCTCCAGCAGATTTTGCCGGAACTCGAAGGCTTCGCGGGCACACTGCTTGTTTCGGTTGCCGATACGCCTCTCATCAGCGAGCGAACTTTGGCAACCCTTGTCGGTCAGCACCTTGAGAGTGCGTCTGTTGTCACATTGTTATCGGCTGAAGTCGATGATGCCAAAAACTATGGGCGCATCATCCGTGATGGCGAGCAACAAGTTACTCAAATTGTCGAAGACAAAGATGCCACTCCCGAACAAAAAGCGATTCACGAGATCAACACTGCTATCTATTGTTTTCAGTGGCCTCTCGTCAAAGAAGGATTATTGTCCCTGACAAATGACAATCGACAGAACGAATACTATCTGACCGATATTGTTGGTTGGGCCTATGGCAATGGCTTGAAAACCTCCGCTCTGATCGCGCCCGATTGGCGAGAAGTGGCGGGGATCAACTCGCGTCTCGAATTGGCCGAAGCCAATCGCCTCTTGCGCGATATAGCCGTTCGCAGGCTCGCTCTGGAATCGGGAGTAACGGTGGTCGACCCGCTTTCCACCTGGTTGGGACCGGAAGTTGAAATCGGGCAAGACTCGGTAATTTTTCCTGGCTGCATGTTATTCGGTGATATCAAAATTGGTGCCAATTGTTTTATCGGACCGAATACCGTCACTCACGGTACTGTAAGAGTCGGCGACTGCTCGTCCATCATCAATTCGTTCGTGACCGATTCGGTGATCGGCGATAATTGCCGGGTTGGCCCTTTCGCCCATCTGAGAGACCACAATCTAGTTGGCAATCAGGTGCGACTGGGAAATTTCGTGGAAGTCAAGAATAGCAAAATCGCTAACAAGACAAATGTTTCACACTTGAGTTACGTAGGCGATACCGATATCGGTACCGGCACCAATCTTGGTGCCGGTACAATCACCGCTAACTACGATCACATCACCAAGAAAAAGTCGCGCACCACAATTGGTGACAACGTGGCGACCGGGAGCAATTCTGTGTTGGTTGCTCCGATTCACATAGGTGATGGTGCTTCGGTTGCTGCTTGCACGGCGGCGACCAAAGACGTACCGGCCGGCGCTCTCGCCGTTGGCCGGGCGCCTCAAAAAAATCTCGACGGTTGGGCCGATAACAAGCGCGAACTTGCCCAAGCTGAACAAGCGAATAAGTCTAACGGGCACTAGCTTATCTATTCAAACTCAGGCATTGAGTCGTGGTTGGCGTCGAGTTTGGCTACGTAGTCGAGCCGATTGCGCTCAGCCTCGGCAAATGACGAGGACTCGATCGTGATGAATTTGACGAGATTGAGTGGCACCAGATGTTTGGAATAGTCGCGAGAGTTGGGTTTGTCTGCTTCGCCGTAAGACTCTAGTTCCAAATAGTCATGCCCGATTCTCAGCACGCGACCGATAATTGTCGTGCCATCCGAGAAGTGCAAGCGCACCCACGAGCGACTGTCGCATAGTCTTTCCAATCTCAGCTTCAAATTCATACAATTCCCCGCGTGTCATATAGACAATAGTAACACTGTTGTCAAGCTGCATGTCTTGATCATAACTAGTCGCTAGCGAATAGGCTTTGAGTTTTCCGTAACCTTTAAGCTTTGGCTCTTTTACGCAGTAGTCAAGTCTTGCTCTTTTTTCTGGCAGCTATAAACTGGCTTGCAGATGGAATTGACGCGAGACGTCGTTCAAAAGGGTTGATATGGCTGGGATATAGAGGATTGAAATCAACTGACTGTCAGAAGATGTTCAAGAGATCGGAAGCACCGGCCATTTCGGTAAAAAAGACAAAAAACTAGAATCGAGGAACGAATGCACGAGGATCAAAATCTGCCCGCGAATTTGCTCAAAAGGATCGAGGAGCTTCGCGGACGGGAGCAAAGCTATTGGGAAGACGAAATGTACTCCAACGAAGCTCTCACCAATTTGACGTACAGAGGGGAGCTTGAGCGCATCTTCACAATAGACCCGCTCGGTCCCCTGCCGCCTCGGCAATAATGTTGATGCCATGCATCGTCAGGTTTTGATCGACATGATCGAAGATCTTTGTATACGGTGCTACGGCGTTGGCGAAACCACCGGTGGCAATCACTGTACATTTGTGATCTAGCGCATGTTTGGCTGCTTTGACCCAGGCTTCGAGCAAACCGACATGGGCGAGAATGCAACCGCTGGTGATTGCTGTTTCGGTATCTCTGGCTAATGGGTTGGGAGTGCGCCCTTCGCCGTCGAAGCGCAAATCTGGTAACTGAGCCGTGCTGTCATGCAGCGTCGCGAATGTTTTGCCCAATCCCAATGTAATCATGCCGCCCAAAAATTCTCCCGACGGCGATACGGCTGTTAGAGTTGTAGCAGTGCCCATGTCTAAAACGACAGCATTGTGAGAGCGCACATGCAGTCTCAGGGCCGCTGCGACATTGGCGATGCGGTCGACGCCGAGCGATTCATAGACGCCCGTGATCACATTTTGGGTGTCGGCTTTCAATTGATTGGCGTTGACTTTGCGATCGCGGAAATAATCCATCATTGTGCGCGCTACAGTTGGCACCACCGAACAGACGGCAATTTCTTTAGCTTTGATCGCCTCCGCTTTTTGCGCCAGGTCGGTGGCTGCTTTTTGCGCATTCGATGAAATATGATGGGAAAGGTCGATCAACTCGTTGTCGACGAAGATACCGCAAGAGATGCGGGAATTGCCAACGTTGACTGCGACTCTAGTTGTCATTCCTGGCTCCGGCTTGAGTGGTTGTGCTAGCTGGGTTTGCGCGCCTGCCCAGATATGTCTCGAGACCTTTCAAAAGTCCTTCTGCAGCTTTTTCCTGTCCCTCTGGACTAATCAATATCGTATATTCTTCCGGATTGATCATGAAGGCCACCTCAGCCAGAACTGCAAGTCTTCCAGATGGTCGACAGAGGGCTAGATTTTGATAGCGGCTGCCCAGTTCGGGGAGATGCAAAGCGTCTATCAGTCCATTCTTGAGAGCACGCGCCAATTCTTTCGATTGAGGATGATAGTAGTAGCTGGATGTGCCACGTTCGGTCCAGGGGTCGCGACCGTCGGGCAGCGAATTATTGTGGACGGAGAGAAGAATGTCGACCCCATTATCGTCGGCGATTTTGACACGCTCGTCCAGACTGACGGTTTTGTCAGTGCTGCGAGTCATGATCACATTCGCTCCCTGAGCTACGAGTAAGTCTCTCAACTTGAGGGCTATGCCCAAATTGACATCGGCTTCGGCCACGCCAGAGCAGCCCATCGCTCCTCTTTCGCTGCCACCATGTCCCGGGTCGATACAGATTTTTAGACCCTCGAGGCGATCGGCTGCCACTAATCGTGGTGCTCTTTTGATGTGCAATCTCAGCTCGGTGCCTTCATAATCTACATGATAGCCCCACTGGCGGTGGCCCTTGATATTGACTGTGATTTCGTATTGGCCGTCAGCAGGCTGCTTCCACGTCACACCATCGATAAGCTGTCCTTTCTCCGGGGTGTCGCTCACCCAATCAGTGTCGCCGGTGACTCCATAAACATGCAATTTGAGGCAGTTCGGCTCGAGCATCTGCTCGACCTGGTAAGGCAGTTTCTGGCTGAGAGGCAAAGAGACAAATTCGCCGGTCGGCTCTTCTTTCAAATTGATTGTGCGCGCGACAGAATTTGGTGGCGGACCCTGCCCGACGTTCGATTTTTCATCGCCATTTTCGAAAATCAAATCAGCCCGCCCGATCCACACATGTTTGCCGGGGGCATAAAGACAACTCATCTGATCACCTTGCCAGCCATCAACCAGAAGTCGTATGCCGCCGTCCAGAGGCGTTGTTCGCCCGGCATTGGGACCAACACGCACGATTGTGGCATCATGAGCTGTTTCTGCCAGAGCTGGTTGTTGCACCACAGTCAAAGTTTGGGGAAAACTCTGGGATATCGTTTTGCCACTATGCCTGAGGATGATTTTTGGTTTCAGGTCGACCCAGCGATCATCAGCGGCGACTTTATAATGACCGAAGTATTGATCCGGTCGGCCATGGCTGTGCCGCTGGTATACCTGCCCATATGCAGCATCCATGCCGGTATTGACCGTAACGTTCGTGGCCGATCTCGAGGCGCTGGACTTTCTCCTATGAACCGGCGCCGGACTTTGCGCTTGCAGCGTGCGTAAACTGATCGACTTTTTTCCCAGAATCACTGTCACTTCCGAATTCGGCGTGGCGCGCACAGCGAACTGGATCATCTCGCCGAATTTGCTGCCCCTGTTTTCGCTAGGCTGAATTGAATCGCCGACGATTTTGAGTTCGGTCTCGGAACAAATCGGTGCATCTGTGTCTCGATGAAAAACCACTTTTTTCGTGGCGTTAGTGCTGCCGGATTCGACTAATTCGCATTCGTTTTCACCAGGTTTAAGCGGCACTACGTGTGCGAAATAGCCTTGCGAACTGACGCGGACGGAGCTGCCGTTGCAACTGAGTTTATTGCCGGCTGCAATCGCTCCGACTATGAATGATGATGATGCCGGTACTCTTGTAGATGATGCCGGGTAGATCACTTTGATCGGACTGTCGGCTACCGCGAGCGTGCTTTCGACGCTGCCTGATTGCTTAGCGGCGGCGATTTTAAAATCCGGTATGCCGACTTTGTCGGCTGATGATGAGCTGCAAGAAACGACGAGCAGCGAGTAAAACACGGCTACACTCAATCTTGTCGCGTTCACAAAGCGTCCTTTCTTTGAATTATTTGGCTCTGTCTTCGCTCGATGCGGGCGTGTCATTTAGCCACCAGTTGAAATCACGCGAAACAGTTTTGAGAGCCATCGGGTCGGTAGCGTCTGCAATTTGATTCGTCGGCAGAAATTGAACCACGAACATATGCGGGTCTCCCAGTATGGTTTCATTCAGTTTGAGCAGGGGTGAGACACCGAAGATTTTCCCGCCTCGCACATAGTAAACATTTTGCGGGTTATTGATGAATTTTCTCACCGCCATGTCCGAATCGGCTGTCAGTGTAGCAGGTGTGATCGCGTGGTCGAGCAAGGGCGGGTAGCCCACGGCACCACCGCAGACGAGAAAGAATGCATTCGGCTTTTTCCTCAACCTGGGCGTTAGATAGTTCTGGTAAATCTGATTCAAAGAGAATGGTTTGGCACCAATCAAAAACTTTGTCGTGCCAAAGGCGTTCAGATTCTGGTGCACAGACTTGATCGGATAGACATCGGTGATCGCTTTTAGGACAAGTAGATTATAGGCGTTGATCCAGAAACAGACTTGTTCGTTGGCGTTCTGCAAATGGTCGGGGCTGGTCTTACTCAAATCAGCGACAGCTTCATCCAGCAACTTGCTTTTTTTCAAGGCAGCATAGTCTACGCGATCGTCTCGCACGACTGATTTGAGCAGTAAATCATACTTGTTGTAAGTTAAGTTGGCGGGGTGGTCGACATGCAAAAAGAGCGATGCGATGAAATCACCGGCATGCATAACTGAGTTGAAAATGATCAGCAGGCAGCCCAACCCGAGCACGATAAACAGTGCGAATTTGTTGATCTGGTGCTTTTTATTTTCCATGCTATTCAGAGCAAGCCGGCAAGGACTCTACCCGAGCACATTCTAGCCTCAATTCGTAATTGACGCTGGCGAGATTTGGCTTGAGCCGGGGCGAAATCTTTTAGCGAAGCTGCTGGAAGACGATCGACGAGTCGTTGTCACACAATCCCCGACCTGGTTTTAATTGCAACGAGTGGCGATCTTGACCGGAGATGTCGATCACATAAGTGCCTGAATCCTTGTCGAAGAGTTTCCAGGTGCCGCTCTCTCCGGAGGTGGTCTCAACATGACCGTCGCCTGTGAACTTGCAGTCGCCCAGCATTTTCGTGTAGCCGCCCATTTGTTTGTACATACCGACTACCGGATCGATATTGCTTTGCGGACCGAAGGCGACGGCGCCAGTCACTTCCAATTCATAGTCGCCGCCCGACCGGATTAGCCCGCCATTGGGTGGGGCGACACTGACTAAGACTCTGGTCGTTTTCTTTAAATTGCCTGTAATTGTGCAATCAACGGCCTTGCCGTCCGAGCTCAGTACCTTTTGAGTGCGCCAGGTTTTGCTGGCATCGTAAAGCGAAATGGCGACTTCAGAACGAGCGGCATTGCCGAGCACCCCCATCGACCTGAAAGTGGCGTGGACGCGGCACTCACCAGGTTCGGCCGTGAACCACCAGTATTGGGTGCCGACGAAATTGTCAACAGTGCTTTTGTTGATGCCAGGCTGGAGTGGCGCCGGCGCGTCTGGTTTCAAAGATTGGGCTCCCACCGGGGAGATCAAACTAATCGCTGCAAGAGCGCTCACAATCAGTGCTTTCATAACACTCCTTTGTCTATTTTCAGCGTCTATTTCCCGCTTCTCAGAGATTTTACCGGACATCGCCCTGGCCCTCAAACGGGACGCCCAGCTAGTGCCCTCAAAAGGGGCACTGTGGCAACATTCCTTTAGAATCGGCAAGTGCCTGAAAGACGGGGGCCAAGGCTGTTAGGCTAAAGCAAGAACATCTAGAAGTGAAAGATTTGGAGCGTACGAGATTCGAACTCGTGACCTCTTCAATGCCATTGAAGCGCGCTACCAACTGCGCTAACGCCCCGCGTCTTGCTTTTATACCATAAAAATTTCAGTCGCGCCCGCACCCGTGGAGCTAACCTGTGACCTTGGCAAGATTTGTAGCTATTTTTCTTAGCAGCGCACAAAGTGCCGATTATGAACGCCGGCTCGATGAGGAATCTGTTGTCACAGGAGTAATGCTGACTGCGGGTTCGGAATCATTATTGTCACTAAAATTTGGGTCAGATTTCTGACCATTGCCGTGAGCCGGCGACTGGACGCTAACGCTCAATTCTGAGCTATTCGTGGCGCCTATGCTGCCGGCCTGTGCCTCGCTGTGGCCAGACAGCGGATTTGCTGACAGTTCAGCCATGATTTTCTCGGCAGAACCTGGCAGCTTGCGGGTGAAATTCAAACCGGTTTTGCTTTCAGCGAATTGTTTGAGTTTGGCGGTTGCCCACTGCCCCTTGCTTTTCATGTTAAGGAAGAAATATTTGTCGGGTGGCCAGAGGAAAGATGTTTCGAAATAGCACCAGATCGTGCAATTTTGGCAAAAACTCCAGGAGCCCTCTTCTTTGCGACGCGTTTGCACGTGAGTGCTGCGCCAGAGATCATCGAGGTTGGAGCGCCCATTTTCGTGAGTGATCTTTATCCGTTCGTCGTGCATGTGATAGCAAGGCAGAAGCATGTGGTCGTCCGGCGACACGACGACGACCGAACTGATGGCGCGGCAACGGGGTTTGCTGATTTGATTGCCGCCATCGAGATAAAATTGCAGGAATGCCCAATTCACGCAGACGTTGTCTAGAGTAGCCAGCCGTCTGATTTCTTTGATACCTTCTTCGCGCAGCAATTCGTTTTCGCAGAAATCGAAGACCGGGCCAAGCAGCATAACGATGCCCAGATCTTGGGCTAGACGCACCACTCTTTCCATGCCGGCGATCGACTCTGGTGTGCCGGTGGCGATGATCGAAGGCTGTTCGCCGAGACTCTTTGCCAATTTGATGCTTTCGATTACTTTTTCGTAACCGTCTATGCCGCGCTCAGCCTTGTATTCAGCGGCATCGGTAGTGGAAAGAGAAAATTTCAGGTCGTCGACGAGACCGACCAATTCTTTCGCCATGCGTGGATACAATGTGCCGGTGTTGGCGATGCTGGTGAAGAAGCCCATCTCTTTAGCGGCCCGCAAAACTTTCGGCAAATGCTTGTAGATAAGCGGTTCACCGCCAGTGAAATCGATGATCTTGACGCCCAATCTCTTGAGCGCGGCAAGATTTTCAATCACCACTTCAGGAGAAGTTTCTTTGATGCGAATATTCTCGGGCTTAATTGGAATGTCGCAATAGGTGCAACGCGAATTGCACTTGTACGTGAGATAGTAATTAGCCATTATTGGGGGCAATGGAAATCTCCTGGAAAACTTGCGAGCAGTCGTTTAATCTCCAATTAGCGCTTCGTCTTGCTCGTCGTATTTGCTTGTCATGAGAAGCGCCAAGCCGGCTACAGTATAGTGGTTTCAGCCGCCCGGCGGCGATTGCCGAACGTTTATGTAGCAGATTTTCACTTGTTGAGCTGCCGGGTTAGCTATCTGGGTATTGAACGCCATGCGCCATAACCATCTTCTCCAAAACGAAAATTCATTGCTCTTCATTATTGATGTGCAAGAACGCTTCCGCCATCACATTTTCGATTTCAAGAGCATGGTCGATAGCATAGTCAAACTTGTGGAGGCGAGCAAGATCCTCAATCTGCCCGTTTTAGTTACGGAGCAATATCCGCAGGGTCTAGGCCTGATTGTGCCTGAAATCAGGGAAAAGCTGGGACCAAACCAACAGTTTGAAAAGACTGAGTTCAGCTCTTGTCAAAACCCAGCTGTTCTGGACGCTCTGCAAAAGCTCGGCCGGCGCCAAATTATTGTTTGCGGCATCGAAGCACATGTGTGCATCAATCAAACCGTGCACGATCTACTCGCCAATAATTATCAAGTTCATGTGGTCGTCGATGCAGTGTCGAGCCGCACTCTGGCCAATAAAGATATAGGTCTGACGAAAATGTATGCGGCTGGCGCTTTGCCCTCATCAGTTGAAATGGCATTACTGGAACTTGTCACCGATTCTGCCGCTCAAACTTTCAAAGCTGTCCAGAAGTTGATCAAGTAGTTCCGCCTATATTTTCGATCGCCAGCGTATATCTCTTGTATGCCTGAACTTATGCTGCAAACGCTAGTAGTCAAGCGGGTTTCGAAAGAGTTACGCGTGGAACAAAGGTTGTAGCTGAGAGTCTCCCCTTATAGTCGGATAGCAGAGGTGCTTATGTACAAGCAGTGCGACCGTTGTCATTTCAACGTGCCCGTGAAGAATGCGCTTTGCCACGTTTGCGGAAGCCATACATTCATCCAGATGCGTAAAGAAGCCGCCAATCAGTCATTGCAAACAATCGCTTTGGCTGGAGCTCAGTTTGGTCATGGTGTCAAAGACGGTGTCGATCAGTTGTGCGGTCAGTTGCGCGACATGGCAGGCTCTTACGCCCGCGAAATTTTCGCCGCCAAAGAGTATGCTCAGGGTGCTGCCGCGAGAGTTAAAAACCTTGTGCCGGCGTCAGTCCCCAGTCACGATGACTTACTCAGTTTTCACAAAAATATTCGCCGGTCGACGCCGAGATTGGCCGTGCAGGCTGATGCAGCCAATCAACCCGCGCCGCTCATGCGTGATACAGTTGTGCTCAAATCCCTGCCGGCTGCAGCCGCCCCCGAGCAATCGCCAGTCTATATCGAACCGATCGCTCAACCAGCGGTGGAACTAGAAGTGGCTCTGCAGGCTGATGTCGAAACACTGAAGCATAATCTTGACGAACTGAAAGACTGGTTCGAAAACTACGGCAAAGAAGGCACTATCCTCTGCACAGCCAGCGATCGCCAGGCTGCTTGATTGAGTCGTTCTAGTTGTGCTTCCTGACGCCGGCCATAATCAATTCGACTGCCTCTCGTTTATGCTGTTCGATCATCGATTTACTGAGCATTTGTTTGCCCGGCCAAAGATATTTCAAATTCTCGTGGGCGCAGAAGTAGAAGGCGCATAGCCCGATGATATTGACTGCCGTATGCAGGGGGTCCAAGTCTCGGAAGTCACCGGATTTGATACCAGCATCGAGAATGTCGGCTAACGTCTCGTAGAAGGTGAGGAGGCCGGCTTGCTTATAGTACTTGCCTTTGTTCTGCATCGCCTCGTGCACCATGATGCCCGAAATATTGGGATTATGCTGCGAATTGGCGAGAAAGAAATCGAGGTATTTTTTCAGGGACTGGTTGGCGTTGTCGATGCCTTTCACTACCTCTTTCGCTTCGGCGATGCGGTCGGCGAAAGCTCGCTCCAGAACTGCCTGGTAGAGGGCCTCTTTATTTTCGAAATAGTAATAAATCATGGCTTTGGTGACGCCCGTTAAGGCCGCTATGGCATCAGTGCGGCCGCCCGCCAGCCCATATTTCGAGAATTCTTCCTCGGCAGCGTCGAGAATCGCCTCTCGCGTCGACTCGGCGTCGCGGGTTTGGGTGGTTCGTGCGGGAGCACGCAGTTTGCTGGATTTGGTTGCCACTGCTTACAATTCTCGGCTGGATACAGCTCTATATAGCAATTTCGGGTGGGTCGGTCAACGATGGATTTGGCTCAGATTGACTTTCCCTGACGACAAACTGTACCCTAACTATTTAGTTAGTTATATTAGTCTCATATCCGCTCCCGCGATTCTTTGATGCTGTCTGAATTGATACCAAATATGGTGTCAGATTCGGCGGCTGAATCTCCGCCCGGGAGCCGGCATCTGAGCAGTGGTCAGTCGCACTGGTGCGCATTCAGGCTCATTTGTCACTTTTCTTTTATGTAAGGAACGCGGACATTGCTCTGCTGTATTCTTATGCCTAAGACATCCGTCGGTTTTCCCCCGGACAGTAATCAAGCGCTCGGATTCCCTTTCGTGAATATTTCAAACTGTCTTTTACCAGGTTCGCTCAATTCAAAAAGAACTGCGCGGCTCTTCGCACTTCTGGGTGCAGCCTCGATCAGCTGTGCCTCGTTTGATGCTGTCTCAGCGCAAAGCAGCACGCAAAGCACCGCGCAAAGCATTGCTCCAGCACCGACTCGAGTGTCTGCTCCGGCGCCACCAGCCTCGTCGAGCCAAGCCGCAGGCGGACCGGTTTCGATGCAAGAAGAGCCGGTGCAGAATCCGTCTATCGTCGATCCCAGCAACTTTTTAAATCCGAATTCAGCTTGGAACGCGGCCACCGACATGTCCGAAGCTAAGCTACCTAAGCCGGTGAAAAAGCCGAAAGCAGCGGGGGCGGGGGCCAAAGAAGGACCGGCCAAGACTTTTGTCGACACGACTAAAGCTGTCGACACGACAAGAGCTGACAGTGATAGCGTTACCTCACAATCGAAATCGGCTCAGGCAGATGCGAACGGGCAAAAGATCGCGCAGGCTTCCAATGCCGCCTCGCCGAATCGCGCCACACAGCAAAGTAATGCAAACGGTGCCGCGCTTCCCTATCAGAGCAATCCGGGAATGACTGTTCCCCAGGCTCCTCCAGCCCCGTCGGTGAGCCCGCTGCCCGGTTTGCAACAATTTTCCCCGGCCAGCGTTGGCACGCAGTCCGGTCAAGTGCCAGGAGGTCTCTTCAGTCAGCCCAATCCGGTGCCGGCAGTTCCTGCCCCGGCTGTCAATCCGGCCAATCGCCCCTTCAACACGCCTCCGACCCCTGGCGGCCTGCCTGCCGATATAATGGCGCCCCCTAATGCCACGACTCCGGGAGCCGGTCAGAGCTTCACGCCGCCGAACCTACCGGCTCAGCAGGCGCAGCAGAGTTTTTCCACAATCAATCAACAGGCGAACGAATCTGCCCAACGCTATTTGCAAGGTGAAGCAATCGAATTGTCTTTGCCTCAACCGAATCAATTGATGTCTCTGGGTAGCATTTTGCCGCCGATCAGATTGGAAGCCAATTACACGCAGCCGATTTCACTGAAAGATGCGTTGCTTTATTCGGTCGACAACAATCTGGCCGTCCGCATCGCTAATGCCAACAAATCGGTGCAGAAATGGTTGACGGTCAGCCAATTCGGCAACTATCTGCCGAACGCAATCATGAACTTTCAGCATCAGTTACTGTCTGGACAATCATTGATCGGTGGTGTCATTCCAACCAGTTTCCACACGCCCAACACCACAGCCCAGGCTGGTTTTCAATGGTACGGCTTTCAGGGCGGCGCCGTCACTTTCAGTTCTCTCTCTCAGTTGCATCAGTTTCGCGCTGCTCGCGAGCAGTTGCATGGAACGGTCAACGACACTTTGTTGGCCGTGACGCGCGCTTATTACAATCTGGTGCAGAATCAGGCGTTGTTGCAGATTCAAACGAGAGCGGTAGAAGTCTCGAGGGCCCAGGTTTTGCTCAATCAACAATTGGAATCGGCCGGGACCGGCACAAAGTTTCAGGTGTTGCAATCGGATACGCAGCTCGCTCGCGACGAACAGAATCTTCTCGGGCAGGAAGTGGCTCTGCGTAATTCAGCCATCGATTTAGCGACGACGATGAATTTGAACGCGGCAGTCAACTTCCTTTCGGTCGAACAAGAAATTCGCAAAGTACGCTTGATCGACCCCAATGTGGACATCAATCAGCTCCTCGCTTTCGCCATCGCTTATCGACCGGAACTCAAGCAATATGAGCATTTGCGCACGGCAGCCCGGAGAAATATTCAGGTGTCAGCAGCGGGACTTTATCCGCAAATGCAGTTTTTCGGCAGTGTCAACGGCAACGGTTCGACCCTGGGCAAGAGCGAAGTCTACACTGCTCCAAGCTTCAGCACAGTGGCCGTGAACTCGGCCCCGACCTCTTCCACGATCATCACACCATCGGCCATAATTCCCAACGCGCTTGCCACCCAAGAAGCGCCTGGTGTCGGCAGTAACAAGCAACCCCTGGTTGGTGCCGCCGAGCAATACACGCCTTCGCAGTTCAGAGATAGAGATATGAAAGCGTCATACATCATCGGTGTGCGCGTGGACTGGAACTATCCTTCGCTCGGTGTGCCGCAAATGGCTAATATCATGGCTGCCAGAGGGCTCGCCAGGCAGGCATTGCTCAACTCCAATCAACAATTGCTCAACGTCATTCAACAAGTACGTGAATCATATTTGCTCAGTCAAACCGCCGAACGCGAAATCGAAGTCACCACTAAAGCCGTGATTTCGGCGGCGGAAGAACTGCGCTTGTCGCGCGTTCGATTGGCTAATGGCGTGGGTACCAACATCGACGTAATCAACTCGCAAAGAGATTTCACCACGGCACTGGTCAATAAAGCGCAAGCGATTATTCAATTCAACATTGCTCAAGCTCAGTTAGTGCACGACATCGGTATCATCACCGTCGACAATCTGACTTCCGGACGACTGGTTCGCCGCTAAGACAATTACTCAGCGAATGAAGTAGAGCTTATTCGGCAACTTGGTGCAGTCAGCTGAATGTCCGCCGTAGAGATCCGAAAACTGGTCGCCGATACATTCGACGATGGTGAAACCCATTTTTTCGATTTCTTTGCGGCATTCGGTTTTGTAATCTTCGGCTGGACGTGCATCTCCGTCGGGTCTGAGCCAGAGCCCATCGTAAGCCAGTCCAACTCGATTCAAATTGCGAATAGTCGAGCCTCGATGTTTTTCATCACGGCCTGTGATAAAAAAAACACAGTAGCCGCTTTTCCTCTCACGCATCAAAAAGTCAGCCGTTGATTTCAGCTCTGGTGCCTGACTGGAGTCGACCCACGTCCAAAAAGCATCATTGTCGACCTTTTCGATTTTTTCGAAAATACTGCTGTTATCCAGAACAGTTTCGTCGATGTCTGAAACAATAGCTAGCTTTTGCTCCGGATGTTCTTTTTTATATTTGTCGCAGAACGTCTGAGCCGCGCGAACCCCCTGCGAGAATTCTTTGCGATATTGAGGAGAATGATAGAACTCCAAACCAACTTTGGCACCGAATTCACCCTCTGCCGGTGTGGGAATTTTGACTTCGTCGCAACTACAGGCTTGCACCGAATATAGTGGCAGCATAGCGATGAGCGCGGCTATTATGCAAAGCAGCACTTGTAATTTTGAGGGGATTATCTGAGATGGTTTAGCCGTGGCCTGACATGCGTACGCCTTTTCCGGCGGCGTAAGTAGCGCTGCCGACGACGAGCTTGAATTTTCGTTTCGAGGGCTGCACTTCGATTTTCTGCATATTGACTGCATCTTCTGTCGCGGTGCCTTCATAGATTCCCCAGTAAGTCGATCCGACCATCTTCTTCTTGCGTTTGAACTCGGGCATGAATCTATACGGTTCAGCCACTAGAAGCAAGATGCCGAAGGCAACCACGCCGGCCACTACATAAAATGCTACGTCCATAAGACCATCGCTCCTCGGACCGCGGTCCGCTGCGTCGTTTTCTGCCACTCATCTCCAGAGGTCGTCGGTCTCGACAAATAGCTGGAAATCAAGAGTTATACGTTAACTCCGTTTGCCCGGGGTGTCTATGGTGATTACCTCATTCTAGGCAAGAAAAAGGCGCCCCGCGGGGCGCCAGTTGTAATTTCAGCTTCGATACCTGCTTCAGTCGGCTCTCGAGCGTGAGGTCACTGCCGCATGATTTCGGCCAGCTCGGCATAGAGCCCAGCCAACTGAGAGGCGACAATCGCTGTGGAGGGATTTTCTTCTGAATATTTGGTGAATTCCTGAGATTTCGTTTCGAAGATGCCCATCAGCTTGGAGTTGAATTTCTGAATGTGGTCGTTCATTGAGGTTTCTTTCTAGTTGACAGGGAGGTGATTCCTGTCGGGCGGGGTGTCTGATCTGGAGTGGGTTAATTCTGTCTCAAATGGTTGCCAAGCTCAATAGGTTTTGCAAAAAAACTTTCGTTTTTCTTCAATTTTTATGAGTCGTTGGATATAGATTTGGCATCGATTAGAGGTCGATTCGATCGGTAATAGCTCGCCAATTCATCAATCCTGGCAGCGCAGCTAATATAATGATGAAACGATGGCACATTCACGCATCGCGCATCACCCCACTTTGCGCCAGCTGCTCGATTCGGAAACGATGGCGGAGGCGCAAATCGCCTTTGGCCAGAGCCTTCTCGATCGGCCAGTCGTGCAAGTAGTTGGCACTTTGACCCCGACGCCGCGCGCCGGCAGTCTTCTGGTTGTGCGTTCGGATGTGGTTTCGGTGCACGAAATCGCCGCCCTCAAAGAGATGTCGGGTCTGGTCGTGATTCGTGCCGGGACGGGGGATGCCACGCTTTCGGCTGTGCCCGCCACGACGCCGGCCAATATTGTCGGCTCGGCCGTGACCGCCCCCACCTCGAACGCGGCCCATTCGTTGGAGATCTGGCTGAAACGGCTCGCCAAGGAGTGCGAGTCGATATCGCTGCCTTTGATTGTGGTGCCGGCTTTTGGTGAGGTCGGCCAAATATCGGACGAAATTCGCATGGCATTTCTCAAAGAGTTGAAGTCGGGCAGCGCCCGATTGCACGCCTCTTTGATGACCCTGCTTCTGGAGGAAGGTCTGGAGGGACTGGTCGAGGAAGTAAGCAATGCCCTCAATCGTCCAGTGGCTGTGGAGACTGCAGACTTCAAGGTACTGGCCTCACGCAACATGGGGGCGACGCCTGCCAGTCAGCAGCAGGGAGTCACTGAAGAAGTAGCCGAATCAGCCAAACGCCTGCGCTTTCACGGCAGTAAGAGCACGGTGGAGGTCACTCTGCCCCCGATGAAAGCAGGCAGGCGTCTGATACTGCCAGTGGTGTTGGGGGAGGCGGTGGTTGGCTACATATCGGCCATGTTCAGACCCAACGATGATATCGATGCCATTACCGAATATTTGCAACCGGCTGCTCTGGCGGTAATGGTGGAATTCAATCAGCGGCGCAAAGATGGCTCAGTTTTTGCCGTCACCCAAAAAAGCTTGCTCAAAGATTTACTATCGGGGCGCAGCTTATCGGCTTCGGACCAGGAGCGCCTGGAGCGCTACTACGGCTTCGATTTGTCAGACGGACTTTTGGTTTTTGCTGTCGAGGCGAATTTGGGCTTGAACCCGGTCACACCTTTTCGCTCTATAGTCTGGCCGGAAGATGCTTTTATTACCGCTGAAGTCGAAGGTACAAGAGTCTTCGTCTCCCCCCATCAGGGCAAAGAAGACAAGAAATGGACAGACGAAGCGCAGGCACTGCTTCTGAAAATTCGCAAAAATCTGGGTGTAGACGGAGAACACGCGCGCATTCAAATTGGTGCCGCACGTCTGGCTCACACCATTCTCGATCTGCCGGATGCCTATCGGGAAGCCAGGCAAGCCCTGATTGTCGGTTCGATGGTGCACGGAGAAAAGGAATTTATCACCGGATACGGTGACCTCGGTATCAAACGCTTGCTCTATCTGATGATCGACCATCCTGAATTGGATCGCTTTTATGAAGAGAATCTCGCTCCTCTTGAAGCTTACGATGCCGAATGGGAGAGCGAGCTCATTCCCAGCTTGCGTGTCTATCTGGAGCACGGCGCCAATCTCAATTCGGCGGCCAGAGCTCTGTTTATCCATCGTCATACTTTGCGTTATCGGCTCGAGCAAATTGCCGATATTCTTAAAGCCGACATCGATTCCCAGGAAGTGCTTTTGAATTTGCAGATCGCTTTCTTGATTCGAGACATGAAAGGCTTCAGTTCAGGGAACCAAAACAGTTGACTAAAACTGCTATTGAAGCGATCGACGTGAGCAAGCGCTTTGGCGATAACTTCGCTTTGAATAAAATCGATTTGACTATTGACGAGGGTGAGTTCTTCAGTTTTCTGGGACCATCCGGCTGCGGCAAAACGACATTGCTCAGAATGATTGCCGGCTTCGAACGACCGACGTCCGGGCAATTGCTGATCGACGGCAAAGATATGGTGGCGATTCCACCTCACAAAAGACCTGTGAATATGGTCTTTCAAAGTTACGCTCTGTTTCCGCATATGACAGTGGCTGAGAATGTTGCCTTCGGTCTCAAGTCGACCAATGCATACAACCAAGCCGAGATTGGGCAAATGGTCGAGGAAGCGCTCAATCTCGTGCGCCTTGGCCCTTTAGCGACGAGGTATCCCAGCCAGCTCTCTGGTGGACAGCAACAACGTGTCGCTCTGGCCCGGGCGGCAGTGAACAAGCCGAGAGTGCTTTTGCTAGATGAACCGTTATCGGCTCTCGATCCGCAGATTCGAGAAGAGATGCAGGAGGAACTGAGCCGCTTGCAGCGCGAATTGAATCTCACTTTCGTCATGGTGACCCACGATCAAAGTGAGGCGCTCGCTCTTTCTCAGCGAGTGGCTGTTTTCTCTCGCGGCAATCTCGAGCAAGTCGGTGCGCCGGTTGAGATCTACGAAGAGCCAAGAACTGTTTTCGTGGCTCGCTTTATCGGGCAAACGAATTTGATACCGGGCAAGGTGCGACAACTGAAAGGCGATTTCGTCGAAGTGGACGTGGGCGCCGAGACGTTTTTCTGGTCACAGAGCCGCCGTCTGTTTGAGCCTGTGCAAAGTGGCGATCAGGTGACACTCTGGGTCAAGCCGCATGCCGTGATAATCTCTCCTCTAAATGACGACTCGACTAATCGTGTGGCGTCTGGTTCCAGGGCCGGGGCGGCCCCTAATTCAATTTCGGACCACGGGTTGCTCAATCGCTGCGAGGCGACTATTTGCAGCTGCAGCTATCAAGGCTTTCTCACTGAATATGTGATTAGCTTGCCTGGCGGGGCCAAATTGCGCGTAGCACAGCCCAATCAGTCTGACGATTTCGGCGAAATCAAATTGCGGGAAGGTACAAAAGTCTATGTCACTTTCCCGGCCGAGGTTTGTTCATTCTTTCGGGCGTCAGCGCCTGTGACAATGGCTGCGCCTCCGGTGCCGCTTGTTTGATCGGTCGAGGACCTGATGCCAGAGAAAATGTCACAATTATCTCGCCGTCAATTTTGTCAGGTTGGATTGGGCACCATTATCGGTGCGCAATCGCTTTTGATTAGCGGTTGCGCGGCGCCAGCCAGTCGGCGAGATCCGAAACGGCTCAATATTTACTGCTGGGCCGATTATTTCCCGCCAGATTTGCTCACTGAATTCGAACGCCGTACGGGCTTGAGAGTGACTTACGACACCTTCGCTTCGAACGAGCAACTGCTCGCTAAGTTGCAAGCTGGTGCCACTGAATACGATATCATCATGCCCAGCAGTTACATGTTGCAGCAGCTGGTGAGGATGAATCTGATCGCCCCAATCGATCATGCCAGGCTCAAAGGTATAGACAAAATGATGGCACAGTTCAGAAACCCTGTTTACGATCCGGGGTTGGCTCATTCGGTGCCGCAGTTCTGGGGAACGACAGGCATCGCCTATGATTCGCGAGCGATTCGCTCCGGTCACGTTCCCAACGACTGGAATGATTTCTGGCAGAAGGAATTTGCGCATCGCATGACTTTGCTCGACGATTCGCGCGAAACAATCGGCATGTCGCTGAAACGACTGGGACACTCTTATAATTCGGTCGATGCAAAAGAGGTTGGCAGCGCCACCAAAAGTTTGATCGAGCAGAAGCCGATGGTCATGTGTTACACCTCGGATCAGGTCATTGTCCAGTTGACCGCTGGAGACAGTCTGTTGTCGATGGTTTACAGTGGGGACGCTTTTCAGGCGGCGAAAAGCAACAAGGACGTACGCTATGTCATACCAAGCAACGGCACGTCGTTGTGGGTGGACAGTTTTTGCCTGCCGCGGGCGGCTCCCCACGTGGAGAATGCCTACAGGTGGTTGAACTATATGCTGGAGCCGGCAGTGGCGGCTGCTAACTCCACGTTCAATCGCTTTGCCACGGCCAATCAGGCAGCACTTGCGCTTCTGCACCCGGAAGACCTGCAAAACGAGGGGCGCTATCCCAGCGAAAAAGTGATTGGCAAATGCGAGGTGCTAAACGACATTGGTTCAGCTGTATTCCTCTACGATCGCCTGTGGACGGAGCTCAAGTGTTCCTGAATCGCACTGGCATCGACGGAGCTTAAGTGTTCTTGATTTTACGGGCGACCATGAAGCGGGAGCCGCTTTCGAGCAGCTTCAATTCGTCGATCTGCCAGCCCTGAAACAGATCGAGAAGCTCCCGGTCGTCGAAGCAGCGCAACATCATGCCCAGGCGACCTTTGTCGGTATAGACGTGGGTGCCGTCTTCCAGTTCGAAATATTCGCCCGGTCCCGTCCCCACTTTGTCGAAGCAGCCGATAAAACAACCGCCTGGAACCAGCAGTTCAGTCAAACGCGCGACCGTTACTTTAGCCAGGTCATAAGTCAGATGCTCGAAAATCGAATTAGCAACGACTGCGTCAAAACTCTCGTGGTGAAAATGCATGTCAGCGATGTCCCCAGCCGCGAATTCGATCGGTAGACTTTCCTGAGCGGCCCACATCCCTCCGAGCTTGACGGCATGGTCTGATATGTCCAAACCGGTCACAGCAAAGCCTTCCCTGGCCAGGTAAACAGACAGCCAGCCGCTGCCGCAACCGAGGTCGAGAACTTTGTGGACCGAAAACTTTTTCAAAGTCGCCGGAATATCAGACACGTAATCCAGGTCAGGAATCTGGGTGTAAGGTTGTTTGACGCCGCCCCAGGCGCGATGCCAGAAGGCCAGATTCTGCTGGTAGAGATCCGATGAGAGTAGGGTTTCCAGGCTTTTCAGGGCGTCGGCGAGGGACGCCTTTTCATGACTCATGCGGCAATAACCAGAGCGATTGGGACAGGGGCGCGGCTTTCGAGGTTGACCATGGTAGCAGATGGTCGCCGGGCGGCGATTAATGTGTTGAGCGACAGGAAATCTGGTAGGCGCAGTCTTTCAGGCGGATTAGTTAGCAAGAATGTAGGGTAATAAAGAATTGGCGAGGGACTTATTGAAACACAATTAGTAGCTGTTAAGGTGGGCTGATGGCTGAGCCGGGCCGTACACAACTGCAGATGATGCTCGTTCAACAGGCGGGTCGTGATGCTTTGAATTTGAGCATCCTGTCACCGAATGGCTCGAACGGCTTTTTGCCGTTTTTGCGTACGGTCGAACAATTGTGCGTCGATGAACGCTTAGCGCCAATCGTCGTTTACTGGTCTCGCCACACGGCTGCCCGTTGGT
>CAJCHQ010000716.1 GCA_903970295.1 Bryobacterales bacterium | reverse complement strand
ACGATGAAGGGCAAATGGGGCATGGTTGTGACCGATATGCCGTTGCGCTTCGCCGCGACTTCATGCATGTTCTACCTGGTCACTTGCATTCAGGGACCCTTCCAGGCGACTCGCTGGGTCAACTGGTATTTGCACTTTTCGCAATGGGTCGTCGGTCACGCTCACCTGGCGTTGCTCGGTACGTTCTCATTCATTCTCACCTCCTCCTTCTATTACAGTATGCCTCGTTTAACCGGAAGAGCTTGGCATAGTCAGGGTTTGATCCGTGCTCACTACTGGCTCAAATTTCTCGGTTTCCTCTTGATGATGACAGTTTTGACGATTGCCGGACTGGTGCAAGCCGCCGGTTGGCAATTCGGCATCCCCATTGATCAATGGAGCCTTCAGATCCGCATCTACTGGTTCCTCCGGGCAATCAGCGGCATCATGATTGTCACCGGTCAATGTCTTTTCGCATATAACGTCTACCAGACGTTGTACACCCGCAAGGAGGTCAAGGTCTAATGTACGGCTACCGACTCGGTGCCATTGGTATCGTTTGCACCTTCTTCATCATCATCTTCTCCACAGTCCTCATGCCCATGGTCTTGTTTCAACCAAAACCATCGGGACGCGGTAACGAATATGCGGTAACCGACCTGGCCAACGCGGCCCGCGGTCGTCAAGTCTATGTGCGCGAAGGCTGCTTCTACTGCCACACTCAATTCAATCGTCTGCAAGACAGAGGCTACGGACCTTTGGTCAAAGCCGGAGACTATGTCTACGAGACTCCACACCAACTGGGCACCGCCCGCACCGGGCCTGATTTGACCAACGAAGGCGGACGTTTCCCTTCGGAATGGCAAAAGGCTCACCTGGTCAATCCGCGCACCGTCAAGCCGGGTTCGATTATGCCTAGCTTCAGCTATCTCAACGATCAAGATATGAATGACCTGGTTGCTTATCTGCAGTCTTTAGGCGACAAGCGAACATCGGTGGCATACGTTGAAGCGCCTGATGAATACACGAACCACACCGAGGCCGGGAAGAAACTTCTGGCCCGCAAAAATGTCGATACCAATTCATCTGCTGCAGCTAACGCCGGACGCGGTATCTATACCCAGAACTGTGCTGCTTGCCATGGTCTGGAAGGACGGGGCAACGGGCCAAACTCAATTAGTTTGGAAAAGAAACCGGCCAATCTCACCCGCCCCTTCTACAAACAATATCCTGATGAGTTCTGGTTCTACCGCCTGACCGAGGGGGTAGCGGGTACGAGAATGCCACGCTTCGGCGAAGTTTTGACAGAAGAACAACGCTGGTATTTGGTGGCTTACGTCAAAACACTGCAAAAAGACAAAGAACAGGTTGTCGACAGTCTCGATCAAATCGACAAGCCTGACAAATTGAAACTGCCGAAACTAAGTGAACAAGAATACGAACCCCACACAGGTCAATAAATATGTGCCCTAATTGCATTCTCAATCAAGCCAGTCTGGATGGCGGTTTATACGTCGCCTTCGGAATTTGTCTCATCTTCTTTGTCGTGGCAATCGTCGCCATTCTCTGGGCCTTCAAGAATGGTGAATTCGAAGATATGGAAGGAACGAAATTCGACATGATGGACGATGATCTCGACGGTGCCTTGTCAGCACAAGCTCGGGCGGCAGTCGAAAGAGCGCGCTTGAAAACAAGCGCCAACACATAAAGAGGTAGCAAATGGCTGATGATGCAGTGAAGTCTGAAGCAAAGCCGGCCACACCGCTTAAGGCGGGAGGCGCGCCGGCTGTCGAAGAACCACATTACGAGGAAGTTTCCGAGTATCGCATTGGCGAAGGTCCACCGCCTTTATTTCTCGTCCTTTGTTTCTTCTTTATCGTCACCTGGGCGTGTTTTTCTTGGGTTCCCTTCTTTGGATACTAACGGATAAAAATGCAACTGAATCGCCGCTTCCGACTGGCTCTCAATTTCTTGGTTTTGCTGCCGACGCTGTCACTTTTGACTGCCTGCGGTGGTGAAGTCAAACTGCAAGGCAAAGACGATGGTTTGGGAGCGATAAAAACTACCATTGGCGGCAGTGAAGTCGTCTATCCAAGCGATCGACCTTCTGTGCCCGATGGCAAAGTCGTCTGGCTGAACAAGGCTAATAATTGCGCCTCTTGTCACGGTGTAGACGGCTCGACAGCAGTCGGTGCGGCTGGGATCAAGCTTTCTGACAAGGCGTATATGCGTTTGCAAAAGCCAGTCGACCAATTCTCCTTCCTCTGGTTTGGCGGCAAGGATGAAAAAGGTCAGCCAATCAAGCACCCCATCGTTCGTGAAGCGATGTCTCGGCGCGATGCCTGGGCTCTCGTCTTTTATGTTCGGTCGCTGGCGATTCCGCCCCTGGCAAGCTATGGCGAGAAAGATGTGGCGGAGCTCGACTCTGTTTTTGGCTCCAATTGTGCTGTTTGTCACGGTAAGAAGGGTTATGGCGATGGACCCCTGGCCCACAATCTCGAGCCTCAACCCGCTAATTTCCAGACTTACAAGCGTTTTTATGATCGGACCGATGCAGTACTATGGGATCACATCGCTAACGGCATATCCTGGGAAGGGATGCCGAATTTCCTGGGCAAGGAAGATAAAGCCAAAAACGTAAAATTCAGCGAAGAGTACATCTGGAAGCTGGTACAGTATGTTCGAAACTTCCATGAAACGACCGATACGTTGGCTGTCAACCCTCCTCCCAAGTCTGATGCGAAGAATCCCAACTAGGCAAGCATAGAGGTCAAGACAATGGTCGAAGGAACCACAAGAAGAACGATATTAAAGACGGTTGCTGCCATTCCGTTGGCTGCCACCTTCGGACTTTTGGCTTCGCCGCTCCTCCGCTATTTGCGCCCCACGCTGAAGCCGCTTGATGTACTCGGTCGCTCGGATCAACCGTTTCCGGAAGACCCGGTGCCGAAATTCAAGGATAGTGACTTCCCGTCCGAGTGGACGTGTCTGCCTTTCATGTTCAAGCAGGCATACGTCGAATATAACCCCGAAGGCAAAGAGGTCCGCCAAATTCCTGGCTTCATCGTCAAATTGCCGACCGGCGATGTCGTTGCTTACAGCCGTATTTGTCCGCATCTTGGCTGCATTTTCAACTTCGTCAAAGATCCGATCGAGTGTTCTAAAAACTATAACTTCAAGCCTGAAGGTCCGGTTTTTGCTTGCCCATGCCATTTGAGTGTTTATGACATCGCTCATGGCGGCAAGGTCGTCAGCGGCCCTGCACCGAGACCACCACGCAGCTTCACCTTGAAAAAAGAAGGAGATACTTACACGGTAATGTCATTGGAGGCCGGGGGAATTGCCTAGTACAACTGCGCAGAATGGTCTGCTCGATCGAGTCACCGCCATTAGTGACTACCTGAAAACACGCATCAATAACATAGACATCTTCGACGAGCACAATCTGATCGAGATGAAGACCAATCCCTTCTATGCGCTGGGACCAATCTTCTATCTTGTCTGGTTTATCGTCATTGTCACTGGTTGCGTGTTGATTGTCTGGTATGTACCGACCAAAGCCGAAGCTTTCAACTCGATCTTCCGCATTCAAACTGTAATTCCATTTGGTGGCATCATCCGCGGCATGCACAAGTACGGAGCGGACGCCATGATCATTGCGGCCACTTTGCGCATGTATCGTATGTTCATCATGGCTGACTATAAGCCCGGTAAGGAATTCAACATAGCCATTGCTCTCGTGACACTTTTGCTCTCGATGTATTCGGGGCTGACTGGCTATCTTTTGATTTGGAATCAGCGCGCTTTTTGGGCGACAAAGGTGTTTGCAACATTCCCGACTTACATGGATCAATTTCCTTTGATGGGCGATTTCTATCAACCATTGATTCGCTCTTTCCATTTGGGTTGGAACACAGCCGAAGCCCTGCTCGGTGGCGGAGCCGCCATCACCCAGGAAACAATCACCCGATTCTTTTCTTTGCATTTGGCATTTTCTTTGATTCCATTGATTCTGGTGGAGCTCTATTTCTACAAAAACGCCTATGTGAGAATGCCTATCAACTGGATTAAACGTACGATCATCTTCTTGATGCTCGTGATTGTTTCGATCATTTTGCCGGCCGCTCAGGGACGTCGTTCCAATCCTGACGTCACGCCTCTGCCGATTCTTTCCGACTGGTATTTCCTTGGTTTGTACCAGATGTACAAATATCTGGAGCCCGTGGTGGCCACAGAAATCACGATTCTCATTCCCTTGTCTGTGATCTATCTGCCTTTCTTAGATTCGACTTTGACGGGTGCCGAGAAAGACATCATGAAGCGACCTTTCATATTGATGGCCTCATTCATGGGCTTGGCTACGTGGGTGGCATTTTCCTATCTGATCATCGCCAACATCGCCAATATCCACGTCGATCCGCCCTACTGGAGACTGTTCTTCTACGGCACCATCGATATCGGTATCATCTGGCAGTTGGCATTGATCTGGACGAACAAAGACATTGCTCAGCGAGTGAAAGCAGTTAAAGCCTCTTTCGTCATGGGCATCATCGGCGCTTTCCAGACCTTCCTCGGTTTTGTCTTCTATTACATGGCCCAGACCGAGATTTTCATGGATCCGATGTGGCATCAATTTATCTATCGCTTTGTCCGCGGTGGATTCGCCAATCAGGCTGAAGTTGCAGAAGCGGCAATTCGCAAGATTGTGATCCCGATGAATTCCAGTTTGATCTACAACATGGATTTCACCGGCATGTGCAAAGAAGTGTTCAGCAAAGTGCCGACGGCCGCCGCCGGCATCAAGGATCTGACCGACCTCGCACATCAAAGCACGCCGGTCGACTTCCTCTTCACTCTGGTGCCGACAATGGAGCCGACTCACCCTCATTATCTCGGGGCAATGGATTTCGTCATCTCCAACCGCTGGGTTTATGACTACGTCAATTTCTGCGAGCGTATGACAAAAGGACATGTGTCCGGTCCTACGGGCGCCTATCCTCTGCCCGTGCCGGATCTGGACATGCTCTGGATCTGGATCAGTCCGATCGTGATGATCGCTGGTTTTGCGACATGGTGGTGGTGCAAAGGTCAGGCAGCCAATCTGCCTAAAAAGACTACAGCTGCGCCCCAACCCGCGCCTGTCGCCTGAGGAGAAGCGCAGTGGCTGAGAACACAGACATGACAGTCGAACAACGGAGCGAACCGCTGTACAAGGTTCGCTTCCCGATCAAAGCGGGCGTATTTGTCATGGGTGTGATTACGCTTTCGTTGTTTTTCGAAGGCTGGCGCAAAATTCACGAGAGCCTCAGTGTCACTCATATCGGCTTGCTGCTTTTTGGGGCTCTGTCTACCATAGCCGTTGTACTGGTGATGAGTTTCTGGATCTATGCCGAAGAAAAGCAAAAGGGCACGTTGGTCAGACGCAATCGTTGGTTCGAGCAGGTCTATCAGATAGTAATGAAGCGGGCTGCCGCAAAGTCGCATGAGATCGAAGGGGGATTGAAGTAAGCATGAAGCCCAAGGATATCCTGGTTGCGTTGGTGGCATTTTTTTGTTTGGGTCTGGCACTTTTAGTGCAGCCCTGGTCGGAACTCAATTTCGATGCCAAGGCTATGCCTGACTGGCTGCAAGGTTTGATTCCTCCTTTCGTTCCCGTGCAGGCTATGATGGACTCGCTCAAGCCTCTGGGCGATTGGGCGTCGACGACTTTGAAGGCGGCCGGATCGACTGCCAATTCAGGCGATTATATGTACGGACTGACGATGTTCGGAATCCTTACTCTGATTGGCATTGCTTACATAATTGTCGGGCGTGAAGAAGCAGAAGAAAGAACTATTCTGCCGGTAAAGAAGTAGAAGTGGCTCATCGAGCCGCTTTTGCACTGATTGGGAGTCGCATGGAGTAATAAGATGAGTCTGTACAGTGAGACTATAAAAGCCGCCAACGTCGGTACGTTGCATTTTGAGGACATCCTCAACAAGATTGCGACGAGCAAATACAACCCCATGTATTACCACGGAGCGTTGCCGCAGTTTTATCTGTGGGTGCTCTATCTGTCGGGTTTGCTTCTTTTCGCTTATTACATTCCGACGATCGACAACGCTTATGACTCATCTTCAGCCCAGCATTTGATCAATGCCTGGACTTCAGTTCAATACATCACCGAGAAATTGCCTTTCGGTGCAGTAGTCCGTGGCATGCACCGCTATGCTGGCGACGCCATGGTGTTGACGATTTTGATTCACGCTGTGCGCGTCTGGTTTACGGATCGTTATAGACAATATCGCTGGGTGCAGTGGCTGACGGGCGTGGCCCTCTTGTTGTTTGTGCTCTTCATCGGACAAACCGGATATTACCTGGTCTGGGACGATCGCTCGCTCTTGTTGACACGCATGACCGTCAGCGCTTTTGATGCTTTCGGACCTGGACTGGGAGCGACACTCAAGACATTGTTCTTGAACGGCGATGCGATTACGAACTACACGATGTCGAACTTTCTCTTCATTCACATCGGTCTTTCTTTCTTCTTATTGTTTGGCCTGTGGTTGCACTATGTGCGCATGACGCGCCCCGTAATGACGCCACCACCGGCGATTAACTACATACTCGTGGCAATTCTTCTGGCTGTTGTCTTTGCTATCCCTATTCAAAGCGGCAATATGGCTGATTTGAACAAGCAACCGCTCAGTTTCGACATGGATTGGTGGTTCCTCTGGCCGTACGCCATGATGACTGCCATGCCGCTGCCGATTTACTGGCTGACACTCGTTGGTGGCATCGCCGCTTTTTCTGCCTTGCCGGCACCATTGTCTTTTCTTGGCCAGACCAAGCCAGTCGATGCAGCTGAAGTCGTGCTGACCAAATGTACGGGTTGTTCGTTCTGCTATAAAGATTGTCCTTATCAGGCGATTGAAATGGTGCCTGCACCAGCCGGCTCACGCTTCAAACTGTTGGCGACTGTAAAGGCCTACCGTTGTTCTGCATGTGGTGTGTGTGTAGGGGCATGCGCTTTCGATGCGATCGACTTGCCGAATTTGCTTGATACTCAAGTGGATGCTCAAGTCAAACAGATTTTGGAGGCCAAAGCCTAAGCCCGCGGAACTGCGTCCGGCACTACTGCCGGATGCAACGATTGAAATATCGAATGATCGAAATGATCGAATGACTGGTTGGTTTGTAACGGAGACAAAAAGACGACATGTCTGAGAAAAAGACGGTAATCACTCTAATATGTGAGCGTGCTGCAGACCTTGATTCTGTGCTCACGGACAAAGGGGAAGTGAAAGACGTTCCTGGCGTGCATGTGGTCAAACTGCCCTGCAGTGGCATGATTCAACCGCTGATGATCGAGCGGGCCATGAAGAACGGCGCCGAGGGTGTGATTGTCTGCGGCTGCCAGATCGGCGATTGCTATTATCGCGAAGGCAATAAGATGATCCGTGAGCGCTTGCTCGGGGAGCGCCTTCCTGGTTTGAAAAAGACAGTCGATCGGAGGCGGGTGGTGGCACTCTGGTTGTCTCGTTTACAGAAAGACAAATTTGTCGCAGAAGCCAAAGAATTTATTGCTCGTGTCCGTGAATTGCCGGCCGTGGAAGCCGAAAAGCCAGCTGCCGCGAAGCCTTCTACACCGGCTGCCAAGGCTGAAGCAGTAACTGCTAAGCCGATTCCTACGGCTGCCGAAGTGGCGGCCACTGATCCGGATGTAACCAAACCGGCGGCAGAGAAAAAAGTAGATGCTCAAGACAAAGTTGCCGATCAGGCTAAAGCCACGGCTGAATCCAAAGAGGATGCCAAAGCTCAAATCGATGCCACCATGCGGGCTGGATCCAAACCAGGCAGTGGCGATGGCAAAAGTGAAGAGCCGGAAAAGAAAGACTGAGAGATAGCGGATTGGAAGCGAATTAAGGAATTACGCAGATGGCAGCAGAACCGAAAATCACCGAAATTCAATTGATCAGCCGCTGGGCCTGGTTCTTCGTTTTATACTTCGCCTTGATCTTGTTGATCGGATCTTTCGGCTTGGTGGCCGAGTTCTAGATCTCGACAGGCCCTTCAGGGCTGCCGAAGATTGTGAATTGCGCCTCTGTTTTACCGTTAAACGAGGCGATCAGCAAGTTGTGCCAGAAGGCTGCTTCTTCAGCCGGATTGGTGATTCGCCCCACTTTTCTGACTGGCATGGGCGTCAATTCTTTAGTGATCTGTTGATCTTCAAGCGAAATTGAAGCGAGATTATTTGTCAGTGTAGACATCGTTTTTCTCCGGCGGAAACTATGTAGGGTGATGCTGAACGCACTTTTGAGTTAGGAACTGCGTTTTGTCTAATTCAGGTGTCAGTAAAAATAAAGATCAGTCACCGTTCTCACTCAGGATCACGTGGTGTAGTCCTGGCAGGCACTTCTTGGTCTTGCCAGAGGCTTTGCCGTGCCCGTGTCGCTGAATCGGAGCTGATTGAAGCCAGTAGCAGCTGACTCCAATAAGATTCAGGATCGTCATGGATGGCATGCCACGAAACCACGCTAGGCTGGTTTTCGTTTTGTCCATGACTGACAGGGCTGAAAAAATTGGTAAAAGCGGATTTTTGCAATTTTTGCAGTGCAGTTGACGGTTTGTCCGCTATGCAGGTGTTGGTCATTTGGCTAAACCTCCTCTCGAGGCATCAATCGATGATGTCAAGAAGTGTCTATACAGGCATTTGTCTTTTTGGACAAAACCACAAAAAATCAGAAAAAAATGGGGAGCCATCACGCTCCCCACTTAAATATTTTGCCGCCGAATAAGTTGGTTAATCTTTCTCTGGAAACGAGATCTCCGGCGGCTAGTACGAGACCAGCATAACCTTATGGCATCTTAAATCACCTAGGGTTTACCCTGATTTATATATCAGATAATCCTTGACAATCGGCTGCTGCTGCAGATGGTTCGCAGCGCTTCGTGCGTCGAATAAAATCAAGTTTCAAAATGCCTGTACTTATTCCAGGTCGATCAGAAATGTCATGTCAGGCTCGTTATTAACGCTCTTCGGTTTTTCTTTCCAGAGAAGGACATAGGCTCGGGCAGGCAGTTTAGTGTATTTTATTCGATCAATCTCCATTGTCAGGGGGCTCATATTATTGCAGCCGCCTTTATAGCCGCATGTGCCACCGCAATGGATCATCTGCCTGATTGGCACTGGTTCGACTGTAGGTTTGGCGTAATTTTCTATGTTGATCGATTTTTCCGGCGCCAGCCAAATCCAGTTGTAGCCGAAGTCACGCGCGTTATAGGCGACCAGGCTGAAAGCCGTGTAGATCAACTGAGTGCGCAGTTTTATGCGCCAGGTGAACATGGCCGCGTTAAATCCAGTGACGTCATACACGACCTGAGCTAATTTTTTATCGGGCCAATAAACCAGCTTTTTCGGCTTCCATACTGTGGGAAAATCCGGGGCTCTCAGGTCCATCGGTTCGATCAGTTTAGCTTTCCACATACTGGCTGATGCCGGATCCGCACCAACCAAAAGCAACGGGTTGGAAATAAAACGAGATTCTTCGGATGGTCCTTCGATACTTCTCTCACCGGCTCCCCAGACGCAGCGGCCATCCATGCCCCACCAGGGTTTCTGGCTTTCGAGCCGGCCAAAAACAGAGGCTGAAGGTCGGTAGACTCCTGATACCAACTGCGGTGTCAGTTCAACATACCTTTTGCGCTGATCGAGAATTTCTTCTCTGCTTTTGAAGTTGTATGTTTCGGCATCTCTGAGCGGAACCGAAAGCGGTGTATTGATCAATGCTGACTGACCGATCGCTAAAGTGTTGCTATCCCCGGCCGCCGCTATCGGCTGCTCCGCTGAAAACATAAAACAACAAACTAACACAAGGGCGATCGATAGCTGTTTGACTTTATGCAGTGAGTTCATTCTTGCAACTCTGATGCGGTTGAGGTTGCGCCAATTCTATTGCAGCGCTTCTACGACAGACCATTCATTCAGTCTGAGGATGTTTTTGCTGGCAGCAAACTACGATTGCAATCAGCAGCCAGAATATAAATTGTACCTGGGGACGATAGAAAACCGTGTCGACGACTCCTTGCGCCATCATGCCAATCAAACTTACAACTGCTCCCGCCGCCAACCAGCGATTAACTTCGTCGCCGCCAGTCCAGAAGGCCTGATGTGCTCGAGCACAAGCGATAACGATTATAGACGCGAAGATCACCAGTCCTGAAAGACCGCATTCAACTGCCACTTCCAGAGGCACCGAGTAGGCGCCCAGGGCATCATAGTTACTGTGCATATAGAGCCCGTAAGCCATGATGAAAGCCTGATTTCCTGGTCCGACACCAAACCACCAGCTGTCTTTGAACATGTGGAAAGAGGCTTCGTATACGCGCAAGCGGAATGCATTCGAGCTGTGCTCGTAGCCGGCAAAAATCGAAGATACACGCTGGTCGAAAGATGGTACGAAGTGCAGAGCGAGGGCGAGCCCGATGGGCACCAGTATCGCCGCTACCGTGGCGCAGATGATGAGCATTCGCCGGCTGTCAG
>CAJCHQ010000715.1 GCA_903970295.1 Bryobacterales bacterium | reverse complement strand
TTCTTCTTGAATCGCAGCCGTGATCTGAGTCGTATCAGGAGCGCTTAAAGTTTTGTCGTTGATTTTGACTTGTCCGGAGGCCGTCACATCAACGTTGATCTTTGGCCCCTTATCTTCGGGCTGCGGCTTCGCTGCGCCCTTTGACGGGGGTTCGACTTTAAGTACGGTTTGATTGACCAGAGGAGCAATCAGGATCATGATTACGAGCAGAACTAAAAACACGTCGGTAAGCGGCGTTACGTTGATTTCGGTGAACACCTCACCCGCTCGTCCACCAATTGCCATCTAAAATTCCCCTCCGACTCGAACCCGGCAGCCGTTGTCTAATACTAACGCGGGAAGGGAATTTGCGCCTGAGGATTTACCCGGAAATTTCGCACTCAGGAAACATTTGCCGCACATTGCCTCCAGGACTGATGGTCAAGACTGCGAACCGCTTAACAGCGAGCAACTTCGGCGTGCGCTCACTGTGCTAGCTGCTTAGATTTGGCTTAATGGGGCTTCACTAGTGTCGGATAAGTCCCAAGAAACTTACTCCCAGGCAGTTGTAACAGCTGACCTAGATCTATGAGCTATAGCTCAGTTCTCTGTCTCAAGTATTTCTTCATTGTTTTTGATACATCTCCACGCATACAGTCAGACCACATCTGTTTCTTTCTCATAGCCAAGATCTATCTATAAATTCCAAGCTTTATATCTTACGAAACTCTAGCGCCCCGGCGTGGAATTGATGGTAGTGCAAATGTAGTGGTATCACATTTGGTGACGGAGAGTGATTCGCTTCGAGCTTGAATGCGCTGAACAACGCAACTTGCTTCGAAGGATTTTCTCTTTGCGGGCTGTGCTGAATCGCTTTGCAGCTAAGAGCTGCGTCTCTGGGCAGATTTTTGGGTTTACCGCTCAATCGTTTGTCCTACGAACCGTCTGCGGGTCTATTTGACTTGACCTTCAGGCTAAAGAGGTGTCCCATGAAAAAGGAAACCAAAAACTCCATCCTGGCTGCAATCGGACTGCTCACGGCTGCCTACGTGGCGTGCTCCCCTCGCGTAGCCAAGGCGTTATACCAGAAGAAAGTCTTCAAGAAAGATGCCTGCGATATCGAGCTGTACCGTCAGGAATTGATCGACGAGTTTTCCGCTGCCCACAAGTCCCGGCACTACATCGAGACAATCGATGGTCGGAAAATGCACGGATATCTCTTCCGCCATCCTCGCTTTGCCAATCAGCAAGACGAGCATCTGATCTTTTACAGCATCGGTCGCTGCAGTAACATCAGCAACTGTCTCGACAACGTCTCGATGCTCGTTGACGCCGGATGGTCGGTATTCATCTACGAATATCGCGGATTCGGACTAAGCGATAACATCGAGCCAACGCTGCAGGGAATCGCCTATGATGCAACTAGTGCCATCAACTTCGTCGTCGACAAACTGAAGTACACCCTCAATCAAATCACGCTCTACGGTGAGTCTTTGGGCGGCGGACCAACCACGTATGTCGCATCCAAGCTGCGCGGTAATCTGGAAGGTCTGGTTCTGCAGTCGACTTTCACGGCTTTGCGAGACATCGGACGCGACATGATGCCGGCACTCTGGGTTTATCCCTGGTTCATGCATTGCCACCCGCGCCTGGAAAATCGTGAGGTGTTGGCAAATCTGAATCGAGATGAGCTTCCTGTGCAGATCATCACCGGTGCCAAAGACGACGTGATCGATAAGAAGCACTCGATGCGGCTGTTTGGAGCGGCTCCTGAGCCGAAATTCCTGACAGTTTTGCCAAATTCCGAGCATCGCCAAATCTGGCTCAGTGACAGGCAGGAATACGTAAAAGCCATGTCCAATTTTCGGGAGTTTCTGGCACAACGTCGGGCTACACTGGGTTACCCGGTGCGGGTCGCTCGCGAGCAAGTGCGCATTCTGACTGCGTCTGGTGAAAGGAAGGCTGGTGGCACAAAATGAATGATCTGACCAAGAGGTCAAATTTGTTGCGTGCCGCCTGCCTCCCCCCAACCAACTGCGGAGAACCTGAAACCCCAGCTGTTTCTTGTTTTCCGCTCTTTGCCCTAAATCTATGAGAATGTATAGTACAACTTGGCGCGTTACCCCTCAAACAGCGCCTGTGTCACCGAGGTCCGTAGAATTTCTCCACGTCAGCGCGCAAGCGCGTTAACTGCCGGGCGGGCGCATTGAATAAATCGAGTGCTGTATACGTGATTTGTTTGAATTGCCCCAACCTGAAGGCAAAATCGCTATGCCAGAGTAAGGCATAGTCCTGGCTGACATCCACAATATTGAGCGGATCCAATCCATCTGGGCCAAGAGTAATCGGCTTACCCGAAGCAACCAGCTGACCGACTGGGTGTTCGTTTACTGATTTGAACTTTTCTGGCATCAGATAAAGATTCGAACTGACACAGACAGAGCGGGGACGGTCACTGTGCAGGTCGTGGATGCCGTGTCCGAGAAAAATCGTCAGGAAAAATGCTTTGCCCGCATCCAGGTTAACGTCCAGGGGGTGAGCTTGCAGATTAGCTCGGATCTGCTTTTCGCTTTCGAGGAATCGCAGTCGCTCGGCATCGGAGAGAGTTGGAAATAGCTCGTCCAGACCCTCGACGATCCCGATTTTATCTGTGTCCAGTCGATAGGCTTTCATGTTAGTGGCTAGCCGCTGGAGCAACTGCTCGATGCCGTCAAGTAACTCGCTCAGCCAGGCTTCTACGGGTATCGTTTCGCCCATGTGACAATCGATCACTAGAGGAACGCCCATCGAGAGCCGAATCGCCCAGGCACGAATGGCATCGAGAAAGTAGAATCGATAATCAGAAAAAGAATGGTACGTAGATTCGTCAGCGGCAAAATCCAAATAGCCGACGTGCCCCGAATGGTTAATGGCGAGATCGGCTACTTCCTGGGCTCTCTTCTCATGACCAACCATGCGCGCTTCGTGCCTTAGAACAGCCAATTCCAGAACAATCGGAAACGGGGACTGGTCTGCTTCTTCGCTAAGTATGCGCACGACGTCATCACCGGTCAGTCCTTCGTAGCAATGAGCGAGAGGAGCTCCTCGCCAGACCAAACCAACGATGCTGTCATCTAGCGCACGCTCAATGCGCTGTTTGAAAAAGAGCCGAATTTCGCGTTCTGTCTGCATCACTGCCAGGTTGTTTTTAGCAATGATGTCGACGTAGGCTCCCAAATCGACTTGGCCTGGCTCCTGCACAATCCAGTGGCGATATTCAATCAGGGCCGACTGAAAGTGCCGATCGGCCTTGATCGATTCGATCAGGTCCACAATGTACCGAGCTTCATGCTCAGGACTCTTCTTCATGATTCGCGCCCTTTCCATCCTGTTCAAATGCTGCCTGATAGCAATTGGCAGGACATCGACTTTGCCCCTCGAGTAGAGCAAAGCTAGAACTGTTTCGGCGTCATTGTCGCAATCCCAGTGATCGTGCATGACGATCTTCGGCAGTAACCTGAATACTCGATCGCCATAGCGTTTGACTAATAATGGAAACAACGTCCGAAATAAATCCGGAAACCGGTTGCGAAATTGCTTCAGTCTTTTCGATGACCGGCGTGCTAAGCGCATGAATGTCTCCTGGAATTTTCGTGGTAAGAGAGTAGAACATGAGCGCGAGCGAAACAAGCGCCCACCCAATGTTTTTGGTGATTCAGCCAGAATTTGAACCAGGCAAAAACAAGACCGATTGATCTCATTTATATAGATGCAAAGGGGTTGTAATTTCGCACTGGATTTGCAGTGGCTGATGCCCGGCGAGCTCAGGCATAATCATTGCAATAACCTAACGTTTTCGGCTGACTCGCTAAAGAATAGTTCAAAATAGCAAGGATTTTTCAAATAACTGAACTTTATAAGGAGAACCGCTGATGGTGGCTATCTTCCAAGATATTCAGAGTTATGGACACGAACAAATCGCTTTCTTCCAGGACGCAGATACTGGGTTGAAAGCGATTGTCGGTATTCATAGCACTGTCTTAGGACCATCCCTGGGCGGCTGTCGCATGTGGAATTATACCGATGAGGCGGCAGCTCTGCGCGACGTGCTGCGCTTGTCTCGCGGCATGACTTACAAAGCAGCAGTTGCAGGATTGAGGTTAGGTGGTGGAAAGGCCGTGATTATCGGTGACTCCCATAAAGATAAAACCAGAGAATTGATGTTGGCTTTTGGGCGAGTCGTTGATTCTCTCGGGGGTCGCTATATTACCGCTGAAGATGTAGGCATGACCGTGCAGGACATTGACACGGTGCGCAAGGTGACCTCCCATGCAGTCGGTGGCAGCAATGAGGGCGGTAGTGGTGATCCGTCCGTTATGACGGCTTTTGGTGTCTTTCAAGGCATGAAAGCGGCGCTTAAGCACGCCGGTCTGGGTGTGAAATTCGAAGGTATAAGAGTGGCCGTGCAGGGCACCGGCAATGTCGGTTATCACCTGTGCAAATATCTGGCCAATGCCGGAGCCAAATTGACCGTAACCGACATTTACCCGGAGCAAGTAGAAAGAGTGGCGAGAGAATTCGATGCCACGATTGTCGCCCCCGATCAGATCTATCACGTCGACAGTGAAATTTTCGCTCCTTGCGCTCTGGGGGCGATTCTCAACAGCCGGACTATTCCTCAATTAAATTGCAAAGTCGTGGCTGGATCGGCGAACAATCAACTGGAGACCGCGCGAGACGGTGCCTCACTCGCGCACCGAGGCAT
>CAJCHQ010000714.1 GCA_903970295.1 Bryobacterales bacterium | reverse complement strand
TTGACAGCGAAAATTTCTTCTCTTGAGCCGAATGGATTGACGTTCCCGGCCGCGTGCACCACTACCTCGCACCGATCGAAGGCTTGTTTGAGAGAGGCCAGATCCGTGACATCGCAGACGACAATCTTGACCAGCAGTGGCATTCGTTCAGCTACTGCCACTAGATGCGCCGGTTGATTCGGCGTGCGCACACACGCCACCACCGGAAAATTTTGATTAGCCAAATATTCGACCAGATAGCTGCCCACCAGTCCGCCAGCGCCAGTCACGGCTACGCGCGGTTTCCGTTCTGCAGTCTCTCCTCGATTAACGGTCATTATCTTTCATCCTCACACTTCAAGCAGTGCCAGCCGACCAGAGAAAGAATTAGGCGCAGTCAAAAGTGGTATCTTGACCTGAGCTTCAGGCGCCCCTTCTTTCACTCTCTGTTGACGCAGTCGCGTGTAGGTACCCGGCGGCAAAGTTTTAATCACCGGCAAGCCCAAACGCTTGCTCTCTCGTTTGTCTTGATATTCCGGATTTTGCATCTTCAACGAATGATCGAAGATGCGGATGAATTCCTCTTTGACCGAGTCGGCTATGTTTTCACTCAACTCGGCGAAGCAAACATAGTGGGGAGGCAGACCCAATTCGACTTCGCATGTAAAATGACTCATTTCGGCTAGATTCAACTGCCTTGTCGCCAGAGTCAGGGCGACTAGAACTTGCTCTTCCGTTACTTTTTCGCCGGTGATCGAACTGATGCCACCACCTTTGCGCACGAAGTGAACGATCGGCGTCTGCGCCTCGAAACCGACTACCTCCATCAAATCATTGATGTTGTAGCGATAGAGTCCGGCTGCGGTCGTGAAGTGAATGTAGTAACGGCCGCCGGCACGTAATTGATGGGCGAGGAGAAAACGCGGAGAAGGCGAATCCATTTCTTCCTCGGGCACGAACTCGAAAAAGTGACTGGTCACAGCCAGCACGCCGCCCGCCCCTATGTTGTGAATAGGAATAGAACCACGGCCCTCGCTCGCCATATAGCCGAAATCGCGGATTTCTGTATCGCCGTAGAATTGCCCCAACTTCTCCAGATAAAAAGACATCGGCCCGCCTTTCCAGCAAGACAGTGCCGAGAGTCTGGGCCACAAGAGCTTCGGTGTTATGGTACCGTGCTCGGCCAAGATCGCTTCGATCAGTTTGGCTTTTTCACGTTGAGGTTCCAGATACGGAGAAAGTGCTGCAGCCAAATGAGAGGGCGGTGAGTAACGCCGTTTCACCGTGCCGTCGTACAGGTCTGATACCAAATCTGGTGCATGCTCGCGCAGTTGATCGCCGAGCAAAAGCAAACTAGACGGATTACAGCAAAGAATTCCGGTCACGTCTTGGGCCATGGCGATGCGCAGCATCAAATAGTATTTGGTGTCGACTTCTTTAATTTTGCACAATTCATAAGGCAGAGCGAAGTGACGGCGAATGATCGGCGACTGCCTTCGATTGAGCAAGCCGGAAACTGCACCATAGGGTAAACCGCCTTCGGTGATGCCCAACTCGTCGTTGCTAGTGATGATAAAGAAACGACCGCGAGCAGCGTCGGGGAAATCCTTGATCATGTGGTAATTATGAATCTGAAACGCATGCGTATAATCGCGCAGATGCGCCTCAGTGATCGGCACGAATTTCGGCTTGGCTGTCGTACCACTGGTAGTGGCAAACATAAACGGATTTTCGACGGTTAACTGGTTTTTTGCCCCGGCCAACAAGCGATCGATATAAGGTTGCAGGTCTTCATACTGAGCAGCCGGCACTAGCGATTGAAACTTAGCAACCGAGTCGATTTTGTCGAAATGATGGGCGCGGCCAAAAGCGGAATTGGCATTGGCCCTTACCATCTGCATCAGTTTTCGTTCTTGATACTGGGCTGGGTTTCTCAGGGCGGCATTGAAATGTTTGACATGCGTCGCCGCCCGATATAACTGACCGATGGCAATGTCGGTATTACCCAGGAACATTGTTATTCACCATTGAGGTCACGGGGTAGGCTCTTTCAGTCAGCGCTCTGGCAATTGTCTTCTTCAAACGAATCGGTGGCACCGTCACGCCTAATCCGTTGCCGGGCAGCGGTTTGGCTAAGCCGCCCAAACCGACATTGAGATTTTCGTTAGTGATGTCATTTTTGAGAAGGAAAAAGTTGTTAGAGCCTTCATAATTGTCAAATTGATCGCTCGCGCAGGCGAAGGCTCGCCCGGCACTGGAAAGAATGCCGCTTTCACCGACTTGAGCGCCCAGATGGACAGCTATTCCAGCTTTTTTGGCGATCTCGACAATTTGTCTGGCGGCTAAAACGCCTCCGACTTTCGATATGCGCACATTGAATGCGCTAACTATATGTTCGCAGGCCAGCTTTTGGGCTTGAGCTACCGTGCAAAGTGATTCGTCGGCGACAACTTGTTCGGGAATGGCGGCCGTCAATTTCTGCAAACCGATCAGATCGTCTGCAGGTAAAGGTTGTTCGAACGAGGCTACTTTGTAAGGGCGCATACGATCGACTGCGGTGAGGGCCTCGGATAACGTCCAGGCACAATTAGCGTCGACGCGCAGAGTGACATCATCGCCCAAGATTTTTCTGGCCATCTGCAAAAGAGCCAGGTCTCGTTCGAGATTAGAACCGACCTTGAGCTTGACTGTTTTGAAACCAAAGCCTTTGTAAAAGCACAACACTGCAAAAACGCTTTGTTTGTTGCCGAAAGGAATCACGCCACCATAACGAATACCCTGGGAGGCATGCGCTTTCTGACCGCCGAGCAACTCTGTCAAAGGCTTTTGCACAGCCGCACCCAGAGCATCAAGAAGAGCCAGCTCGAGTGCGCACCAGGCCGCACCCAGAGGCCTTCGATCGAGACCGTGGGCGAGAAATTGAGACTCGAGCAAAACCAATAAATCGTCGGCAGTAGCGAACTGACGCCCTATCAGGCTGGGCAAAAATTCTGCCTGAATAGTCGAAATAGAGCTGGCGACCGATTCTCCTGTCACATAGTCGCGGGGAATGCCTTCGCCAAGCCCGGCGAATCGGGAGGTTCCATCTTGCAAGACCACTCGCACGATGATGTTTTCGGAAGCGCTGCGGCTGGCCAGACTGTGCTTGAATGCAAAGCGAAAAGGCAGCTCGATCGAAAAAACATCAGCGGAAGCGATTTTCATTTGGCTCCTACTGGAGTTCTCGACTCAACCCAATTAAGCAAAACATCGACATACTGACGCCAACAATAGCCATCGAAATCGAGACTGTGAGTGGCTTCAGGAAAGAACTGCCAGGTCTTATCCGCCGATTTACAGCGACTGTACCAGCTAGCCAGTGCTGCCACATCAACGATTTGATCTTTGCCAGATTGCAAAACCAAGAGTGGCATTTCGATCAGTGACGCTTTCGATTGAGCCATGAGTGTCAATTTCAGAGTTTCCAAATAAAACTGAGCAGTAGCTTCTTTCAAGCGCAGCGGGTCTTTTTCAATGTAACTCAAATAAGTTGGATTGTCGGTAAGCATTTCTGCAGTCAGAGGAATCGGCAGTCTCTTCGAGGTGTGTCCCGCCCCGCGCAGAATATAGTAAGCGATCTTTAACTTGGACTTGAAGTCGAGATCTACCTTCGTTCTAATTGCCGGGTTGGTCAAAATCAATCCCGATATCGGCGTGGTGACTCGACCATCAACGCCTTTGTAGTCGCGACTGGCAATCAAAACCGCAGCTTTTGCACCCCAGCAATTAGCCATGAGAAAGATCGGTGCCAGGCCATGCCGTTCTCTGATTAGAGTAAGCAAATGATCGTTATCCGACAGCAATGCTTTGTAACTGGTCATATGACCGCGATCGCACAGATTAAGACCCGAGCCCCGGCGATCGACGGCATAGATGGTCTTACCGGCAGCGGCGAGAAAAGAGGCCGTGTTTTCGAACCACTGGCTGTGGCCCTCGATGCCATGC
>CAJCHQ010000713.1 GCA_903970295.1 Bryobacterales bacterium | reverse complement strand
AAATCGCTCGCTCTGACAGCTATTGTCACAACTAATCCGGACCGCGTCAAACAAGCTCAGGCTGATTTGCCTCAAGCAAAAGTGGTGGCATCTGCGGAAGACATCTGGAAAGAATCTGATCAATTCGATCTGGTTGTTGTTGCGTCCCCAAACAAATTTCATCACCAACAAGCGAAAAGTTCAATGGAGAAAGGTCTGGCTGTGGTGATCGACAAGCCGGCGGCGACATCTTCGCAGCAATGCCGGGATCTTATAGCCACCCGTGAACGCACGGGCAAGCCTCTGACAATCTTTCAAAATCGACGTTGGGATGGCGATTTTCTTACCGTAAAGCAATTAATCGATGAGAGGAAACTCGGTAAGATAGTCCGCTTCGAATCTCGATTCGAACGCTGGCGACCGCAGCCGAAGGCAGGTGCCTGGCGGGAATCGAAAAATCAGGATGATGGTGGCGGACTGCTTTTCGATCTGGGAAGCCATTTGATCGACCAGGCTTGTCACTTGTTTGGGGAACCAAACGCAGTCTATGCCGAAGTCGATAAGCGCCGTGCAGATGTGCAAGTCGACGATGATATTTTTGTCGCTCTGCATTTCCCGAGCGGTGAGATCGCACATCTGGGGGCCAGTGTGCTAGCCCGCATCAAAGGCGCAAGATTTCGAGTTCTGGGCATGCATGGCAGTTACGAAAAGTTCGAACTCGACCCCCAAGAAGATGCACTCCGCGCCGGCAAACGACCTGCCGATGCGGGCTGGGGCGAAGCTGCTCAGAACCACTGGGGCAAATTAGTAACAACATTCGACGGAAGAGATATCGATCAAACCATACCAACAATACCTGGAAGCTACGAATGTTTCTATGAGCAAGTCGCTCGCGCAGTGCGTGGCGAAGCCGAGGTGCCGGTAAAAGCGGAGGACGCGTTGCGCAGTCTGCTTCTGATCGAGGCAGCTTTCGTCAGCGCACGCGATCGCAAACTAGTTAGGCTTTCTGAACAGCTCTTGCCAGTTTAATTAGCCACGATCAAAAATCAGGCAAGTTGAACTTGCCCACGATCACGCGCACATGACCTTGCTCGCAAGACATTACGATTGCCCGCTCTTCCAACTCGACGTTTGCCACTTTACCGCATGAACATTTCATCGGTTTGCAAGCGTGGTGGGTTGTCCAATTCGATTCATTTGCGTGTTTGGTTTCGTATCGTCCGCAACTGAATACGCGAATTGATTGTCCTGATTGCGGTGACGAGAACACTGAATCTTTTTGATCGATAGGCGGCAACGTTAACGGATCTTCGCTGAAAATCAGAGCGGCTCTGCATTTGGGGCAAGGCCTGGCAGAGCTTGGGGGAGGCTGTGCTAAATCTCTAACTCTCTCCAGGTCGGCTCTAAGCGCGCTCATCGTTTGGTAGCGCATTTCTGGAATTTTCGCCAGACAGCGAAAAACGATTTTTTCCAAATACGGTACGCCAATGTTCTGGTCTTGCAGTTTCAGCGGAGGTGGACTTTCGAGCGAATGCCTGGTCTTGATTTGATCGGCAGTGCCTGACGCAAACGGCGGTTGCCCCGCCAGTGCATCGTAGATCAAACAGCCGAGAGAATAAATGTCCGAGCGCTGATCCGGCATTTGTCCTCTGCAGGCTTCTGGGCTCATATACAACAGGCTGTCTACTGACGCAGGACCACCAATCCCGCAATCCGCAATTTTGACAAACTCACCGCCAGCGGTGCTTGCAGAGAAAAGCACGTTGCCAGGCTTCAGATTACCGTGCGTGATCCCGCGCTCATGCGCATACTCGAGAGCCTCAGCGCATTGGGCAAAAACATGAGCTGTGCGCTTAGCATCCAGATGTTTGTCTCGCTCGATAATGCGAGCCAGATTTAGTCCCTCAACATAGTCCATGACTAAATAGGGAGTCTGGGTTTCGGTTCGGCTCAGCTGATAAATGGCGATTAGATGCGGATGATCCAGAGTCGATGCGGAGCTAAATTGCTGCTCTAGCTTCTCAAAGGCGGCATCGCCACCAAAAAGTTCGAGTCGATAAACCTTGAGAGCGAAAATCTTCTGGAGCCTACTTTCTCGCGCCCTGTAAACTGACCCGGAGACGCTTTCTTGAACAAGAGAGAGAATCTCAAAATTGGTGATTGATTCCATCAACAAACCATTTCTTCCAAAAAGTTTTGCCTGCAGGTTAATGAGCCTTGCAAAGTTTAACCTGCCGATTGGACAGATGCTGCTTGACCTCGCCTGGCACGATATTTTGATACTGCAAATGGTGCAGCTTACCCATGTGTATACATCCGATTCTTGATGAGAACACTCTCCCAATTGCGATTTGCTTCCACCGCCGTTCGCACATTCGCTTTTCGAGCGCCGGAGCTGGTTTCTGGCTAGCCTAGCCAGATTTACTAACGAATGTAAACAGCTCGGTAAACCCTGTGTTTATACGTTCTTGAACGAGAGCCATGTTAAAGCCTTAAGTATCTACTTCTTGAACATTTCACCGCACGAGTATTACCTCCCCGACAGCACGCCTCACTCATCACCGCCGTCAGCACATCCAGTCAAATGGGTTTGCAGCTTTGACGCAGGTTGTCGGACATCAGTCATAGCTGCTGTTCGCGAGAGCGTTCTGGACCAGCTAGCGCCATGGGCCGTCAAACGAGTTCGTTCGCGCTAGTTATGTGAAGTTCAAAGTAGACCAGGCCCACAACAGTTATCTGCTGAAGGGTGCTTCATGCCCACGGCGGTTTGAACGTCGCTCGCGAGCGACACAAAATT
>CAJCHQ010000712.1 GCA_903970295.1 Bryobacterales bacterium | reverse complement strand
GCCGAGGGCGAGCATACGCCCAAAGCAAAAGCGCCGGCCAAAGCTGCCAAAAAAGCAGCTCCGGCGAAAGAAACGGCAGTGAAAGCCGCAGCCCCCAAAGAAAAGAAGAGCAAATAGTCCGGCATCGGACTGAATAGCCGAGTCACCAGGCATGACCTGATTGGCGCAAGGCGAAGGAGAAGGAATGAATTTAACTGATCTGCGCCCAAACGTTGGTGCTTCGCGCAAACGCAAGATTGTCGGTCGCGGTCGTGGCTCCGGTCATGGCAAAACATCCACCCGTGGACACAACGGACAGGGTCAACGCTCAGGCGAGGCCAGACGTTTTGGTTTTGAAGGTGGACAAACACCTCTTTTCAGACGCTTGCCGAAATTGCACAATTTCGATCAAGTGATCAATCGTCATTGGGTCGAAGTCAATGTCGGCGAACTGAACGAGTTGCCTGCCGGCGAAGTCTCAGTCGAGACATTGGTCAAACACAAAATTTTGAAAAGTGACACTGACAGTCTGCGCGTTCTCGGCAATGGCGAATTGAAAGTAGCCCTCAAAATTACTGCTCATCACTGTTCAGCTGGTGCCAAAGCCAAAATCGAAGCTGCCGGTGGTTCCATTGAAGTAATTGCAGTGCCCGTCGTCGAAGGCAAGCGCTCGAAGCGATTAGCGCAAGCCTATGCCCGCGAAGAATTACGTCGCAATTCGCCCAAACCGTCGGAAGCTGCTAAGGCTGCCAAAGCCGAAGAAGCCGAGAAAGCCAAAGCCAAAGGTGCAGATAAAGGTGGCAAGGGTCCGGAAAAGGCCAAAGCCCCTGAGAAGAAGCCCGCAGCTGGTGGTGGCGGCAAGGGTGGCGACAAAAAGTCTGGCGACAAAAAAGGCGCCGACAAGAAGAAGTAATTGTCAGCCGATTTGAAAATTTGGACAGCCGTCCATTACAAATCCATAACGAAAACGAAACTTATGCGGTTTCGTTATTGGTATGCGCTTCAATAGCGTTATGACTGAACGCTCGCTCGGGCGTTCATCCCGCCAAGTAGCTGTGAGCTCGCAGCCCCTGGTTTCGATGAGGAAGTAAGATGCAATCCAAGCGTGGTGGCAAGATAGGCGGACCGGAAGATTTCATCAAGCTGCTCGGCGCAGCCGGTCTGAAAGAACGCATCTTCTTCACCCTGGCCATTATTGCAATCTACAGATTCGGCGTGCACGTGCCGATTGCCGGTGTCGATCCGTCTGCTTTTCTCAAGCATCCGGAGTTGGCTCAGAATCTGCTTGGCATGATCGATTTGTTCACAGGCGGTGCCTTGAACAAACTTTCGGTATTCTCGATGGGTATCGGTCCTTATATCACGGCATCGATCATCATGCAATTGATGACAGTGGTTGTGCCCAAATTGGAAGAATTGCAGAAGCAATCAGGCGAGCAAGGGCGCAAGCAATTGCAGCAATATACGCGCTGGGCGACTGTGGTTCTGGCGGCCTTCCAATCTTTCATGCTGGCCAATTTGCTCACCAAAATTCACGGACCTGATGTCGTTTTGACTCCCGGTCTGCCTTTTTTAATCAATACGACGATTGTCCTCACCGCTTCAGCGGTTTTGATTATGTGGATGGGTGAATTGATCACCGAACGTGGTGTCGGCAATGGCGCCTCGCTGTTGATTTTCCTGGGCATTGCCTCGCGCTTGCCGGTGATGGTGCACAATACTTACGAAGCTGTGCAGATGGGGCAATCTCCTGTTTGGGGCGTGATTGCCTTGCTCCTGGTCTTTCTCGGACTGGTGGTTTTGATCGTTTGCTTGCAGCAAGGCGTGCGCAAAATCATGGTCATGGGTGCGCGCCGCAATGTTGGCCGGCAAGTTTTTGCCGCTCCCGAAGACTATATGTATTTGCCAGTTAATCCTTCCGGTGTGATGGCTATCATCTTCGCGTCATCGCTTTTGATGTTTCCCAGCACTGTCATGTCGTTCATCGGTCGCGGCGGTGGCGGCGACCCCGGCAAAGCCGTAACCGGGCTGCTTCATCAAATTCCAGGTGTAGGCACGCAGCTCGACCAGCTCAATACGCAAGCCTGGTTCCAGAACACCTGGAGCCTGGCGGCGACCGAATTTGCCAATGCTCTTTCTTATTATCACTGGGAGCATTCGGCCATTTATTTCCTGCTCATTCTTTTCTTCGCTTTCTTCTATGCTTCGATTGTGCTGCCAGTGCGTGACATGGCAGAGAATTTGCGGCGCAGCGGTCGCGCCATTCAGGGTGTGAGACCGGGCCGACCGACAGCTGATTTTTTGGAAAAGACTTTGAATCGTTTGATTCTGATTGGAGCCGTGGCTATCGGCATCGTTGCCATTCTGCCCATTCATGCCGAGCAGCTCTTCTATGTGCAGACGTTGCAAGGATTGGGCAGCACTTCATTGATTATTCTCGTGGGTGTGGCGATCGATACGCAGAGGCAGATTATGACTCATGCTCTGTCGGCTAAATATCACGCGCGTGGTTTATTCAGAGACAAAAAGGACGTTTAGTTGTGCGGATTCTCTTTCTTGGTGCACCGGGTTCGGGTAAAGGTACGCAGTGTAAGAAGCTGGCGGCGCAATTGAATTTGCCCCATTTGTCTTCGGGCGATATGTTGCGCGAGGCGACAGCCAAAGGCACCGACGCCGGTAAACTAGCCAAGGGGTTTATGGACAAGGGGCAACTGGTGCCGGATGATGTTTTGATGAAAATGTTCGAAGAGAAATTAAGTAGCCCTGAATGCGCTCAAGGATTTATTCTCGACGGCTTTCCCCGTAATATCGCGCAAGCCAAGAGTCTAGACGAGCTTTTGAAAAAATTGAAGGCTGAACTGTCAGTCGTGATCAATTTGCAGATCGCCGATAGTTTGTTGTCCGATCGCATTACGGGGCGCCGCATTTGCTCCAACAAAACTTGCAATGCTGTCTATCATCTGACGACCATGCCTCCCAAAGTTGCCAATACCTGCGACCTTTGTCAACATGAACTCTATCAACGATCAGACGATAAAGAAGAGCTAGTCAAGGAGCGTTTGGAAACGTATCACAAACTGACTGAGCCCCTGATCGACTACTACGACAAGAAGCTCTTGCTGCGAACTGTCGATGCTCAGGGTAACCCTGAGACGATTTTTTCCGATATCTTGCAGTCATTGAAGTGAGATGGTGCAAACAAAATGATTCTGACTAAAGATGATGATATCGAGCTCATTCGCCAGGCCGGGAAACTGGCTGGTGAAACGCTCTATGCAATTTGCAAGCTGGCTCAGCCCGGCGTCACAACCTGGGAAATCGATCAGCAAGCCGAAAAACTGATCAGAGATGCTGGTGGCATTCCGACCTTCAAGGGCTATCGCAATTTTCCATGCACGGTCTGCGCTTCGGTCAATGAGGAAGTCGTGCACGGTATTCCCAACAAAAATAAGGTGCTGAAAGAAGGCGACATTCTCAGTCTCGATATCGGCGCCACGATTCGTCGTCAAGACAATGGCAAGAAGTTCGATTTCATCGGCGACACGGCGATCACGATTCCGATCGGCAAGATTTCGTCACGTTTGGAAAAATTATTGGCAGACACCAGGCAATCTCTTTACGACGCCATCAAAGCCTGCCGTGCCGGAGCCACACTCGATGATCTCGGCGGCGCGATCGAAGATATCGCCACTGCCAATCAATACGGGTTGGTGCGTGATTACGGCGGCCACGGCATCGGTCCCGATTATCACGAAGATCCCTTTATCTTCAACTATCGCACGGGTAGCAGGGTCAAGTTGAAACCTGGTATGGTTATAGCGGTTGAACCTATGTTCAATCTAGGTGGGGACAAGGTCAAAACCAAGCCTGACAAATGGACTGTTGTAACGCAAGATTACAAGCCATCAGCCCATTTCGAACATTCACTTTTGATCACAGAAGGTGAACCAGAGGTTCTGACGAAACGCCCGCATGAGGTGATTGGATGACGAAGCAAGGTGTAATCGAGTTTGAGGGAACGATCCGAGAATCGCTCCCCAACGCGATGTTTCGCGTTGAACTCGATAACGGCCACAAAGTCTTAGCTCACATCTCTGGCAAGATCCGCAAAAACTTTATTAAGATTCTCCCTGGAGATCGCGTTCGCGTAGAGCTTACCCCGTACGATTTAACGCGGGGCCGGATAACCTACAGAATCAAGGATTGATGTACAATTAGGTGTTTGTCCGCACCGGTCTCGATTCGAACCGACATTGGTTCTGATCGGCAGTAGATGAGTTTCCTCTCCTATCGGAAGAGGGGCGCATAGAGGACACTTTTGTTTGCGCTAAAAGTGAAGTGAAGTGATATGAAAGTTAGAGCGTCTGTCAAAAAAATCTGTGATAAGTGCAAAGTGATTCGTCGCAAAGGGCGCGTTGCCGTCATCTGCGAAAATCCGAAGCACAAGCAACGACAAGGATAAATGCGACCATCGGCTGCGCACGAAAGTGAATCGCGGCTAACGTGTCGAACAGTCGAAAAGATCGAACGGAACGGATCGAATAGATCGAAAAGATGATGATTGCGCTGATAATGCTTGAGAAGCAAGGACTGGGGGGATAAATGGCTCGAATAGCTGGTGTAGACCTACCGAGAAGTAAGAGAACGCAAATCGCGTTGACTTATATTTACGGCGTCGGTCGCACGACCGCGAGAAAGGTCTGCCAGAAGTTAGGCATTCCTGATGATCGGCGCGTGCAAGATTTGACTGAAGATGAAGCCGGCCGCTTGCGCGATGAAATCGAAAAGTCTGGTTTGCAGATTGAAGGCGATTTGCGCCGCATGGAAGGTCTGAACGTGAAGCGCTTGATTGAAATCAATTGCTATCGTGGTCAACGCCATCGTCGTGGATTGCCGACCCGCGGTCAGAGAACGAAGACCAATGCCAGAACCAGACGTGGTCGCAAGCGCTTGACGGTGGCCGGCAAGAAGATTGCACCATCCAAAGGCTAAGTAGTTACGAGGCTCGCCTTGTGCGAGCCGTCAGTGTTGAATTAGATAGAACCGAGCAAAAACCAAGAAGGACTGAGACAGGAAAGCCATGGCTAAGTCGCCCAAAGCAAGGACAAAAAAGAAAGAGCGTCGCTACGTATTGCAGGGTGTGGTGCACATCCAGAGCACGTTCAATAACACGATTGTGGCCTCGACCGATCCCCAGGGACAGGTCATCGCCTGGGCATCAGCCGGCACTGTCGGTTTCAAGGGTGCCAAGAAAGGCACGCCGTTCGCAGCCCAACAAGCAGCAGAATCTGTCGCTCGCCGCTCTATGGACCAGGGCATGCGCCAGGTAGAAGTTCTGGTCAAAGGACCCGGAGCCGGTCGCGAAACTGCGATCCGCGCTTTGCAAGCATCCGGACTGGAAATCACATTGATCAAAGATGTCACCCCTATCCCCCACAATGGCTGCCGTCCCCCGAAACGGCGCCGCGTATAGAGAAGTTCCGTACGGGCAGATATTGCCCCTACAACGAGGAGAAAAAAGTTGGCTAGGTATACGGATTCAGTTTGCAAACTCTGCCGCAACGAAGGGGTAAAACTCTTCTTGAAGGGCTCACGTTGCTATTCAACGAAGTGCGCGATTGAGCGCCGTCGCTATGGCCCCGGGCAACACGGGCAAGACCGCAAAAAGCAATCGGAATACGCTTTGCAATTGCGTGAAAAGCAAAAAGTACGTCGCTTCTATGGCGTGCTCGAGAAGCAGTTCTCGGCTTATTTCGTCGAAGCCAGTCGCCAGAAGAAAGTACCAACCGGTTTGCGCTTGCTGCAATTGCTCGAAACTCGTTTGGACAATATTGTTCATCGCTCCGGCATGGTGCCTTCGCGGGCTCAAGCCAGACAGCTTATTTTGCACGGACATTTTGTCGTCAACGGCAAAAAGGCCAGCGTCCCTTCTTTCCAGGTCAGGCAAGGAGATGTCGTCTCTTCGCATGACGGCAGCAAGAAACTAATCAAAGCCGTAATCGAAGCTAATCCGGCTCCGGTTGCACCGAACTGGCTCAACGCCAATTTGGAAAACTTGAACGTCTCGATCGTCAACTTGCCTGCCCGTGAGGATCTCGATGGAACCGTCAAGGAAGCGCTGATCGTTGAATACTATTCACGATAAGGCCACGATAAAGCCCGATAAAATCATTGGCAACATATTTGTAATTGACAACAAGAATTTGAGTGAGTGACGGAGAAAATATGGAACCTCTAAAGATCAAGTGTCTAGAGAACAAGACTGGTGCAGACGGCTCAATCTACGGCAAGTTCGTAATCGAGCCGCTAGAAAGAGGTTATGGAACCACTCTCGGCAACGCCCTGAGAAGAGTTCTGCTTTCGTCTCTCGATGGTTCGGCTGTGACTGCAGTCAGAATCGACGGTATCACTCATGAATTCACCACCGTCCCTGGTGTCGTGGAAGACGTGATCGATGTGATGCTCAATTTGAAGGGACTGGTCGTCAAGACATTCAGCAACGACCCTCAATACTTGCATCTCGATGTCGAAAGAACCGGACCAGTCACTGGTCGCGATATTCTTTGCCCGGCCGATGCCACGATCATCAATCCAGATTGGCAAATTTGCACATTGGCTGAAGGCGGTCGCATCAGATCCGAAGTCACTGTCGAAAGAGGCCGCGGTTATGTACCGGCCGATTCGCACAGCCACTACAAGCAAGCCATTGACGTTCTGCCGATCGATGCTGTTTTCATGCCTGTTCGCAAAGTCAGCTACAACGTTGAACCGACCCGCGTCGGTGAATCCACTGACTTCGATAAATTGACGATGGAGATCTGGTCCAACGGATCGATTGATGCTACTGAAGCAATCAGTCAAGCCGCCCGCCAAGTGATCGAGCACTTGTTGCCGATCGCCGAATTGTCCGGCAAGCCGATGGTGCCCGCTGCCACCCAACCGCAACAAACTGATGGCAAGCACAGCTCAATCTCGATCGAAGAATTGGAATTGTCAGTTCGTGCCTACAACTGTTTGAAACGCGCCAATATCAACTCGCTTGGTGAACTTCTCAAGCTCTCTTACGATGACTTGATGAATATCAAGAACTTCGGTAAGAAATCAGCCGACGAAGTAATCGAGCGCCTGCGTCAATTCGGTTTGACGCTTTCGGATACCCCCAAAGACAAGTAGATGATCTAAGAGCGAGGCGCGGATTGAATCCGTGTCTCGCTTTGAACAATACGAGTAACTGAAAAGGACCTTCATCATGCGTCACCGTGTACCAAGAAATCGTCTAGCCCGCCCCGCCGATCAGCGCAAGGCTGTATTGCGCTCGCTGGCGACTGAACTGCTCAGGTACGACGAAATCATCACCACTTTTGCCAAAGCCAAAGCCGTTCAGCCGGAAGTGGAAAAAATGATTACCCTTGGCAAGAAGGGTCATTTGCCCGATCACAGAGATCTCTATGACAAAGCCAAGGGCGGTGATATCGAAGCAGCCAAGCAAGTTGCTCGCTCGGTCCATCTGCACCGTCAGGCCGCCGCTTATTTGTACGACAAAGAAGTCGTCACTCGCGTGTTTGACGAAATCGCTCCTCGCTACAAAGACCGCCAGGGCGGCTACACCAGAATTCTCAAAGCTGGTCCCCGACGCGGCGACGCCACCCCGATGGCAATCATCCAACTGGTCTAAATTTCAGATATTGTCTGACCCACCCGTCAGAAATTTGCTGACCCTGTCAGATATTTGCTGACCCTGTCAGAAATTTGCTGACCCTGTCAGATATTTGCGAATTCCGCCCCTGTGGAACACCTCTGTGGGCAACAATCGGTTGCCAAGAATCCTCAGCTTAATTAAGTTATGTTACATGCCGGTCTCGGGACTTGGTGCCCATTCAGACGCCCTGCCATAGAGCATTTCCGGTTTAATCTTTTCTTCATATTTAGCTTTACAGTTATTTGGATTAGTAGGGACACTTTCTCGGCTGAGGGGATAGCCCCACCCCCAAATCCCACCTGTCAGATTTTCACACTTAAACCGCTTTCGAGGTGACAGCGTCAGCTGCCGCCGAGAAAGTGGAACCGTTCGGGGGGAAAGCGAGACGGAATTCCATTTAGTACGTTAACTCGTTGAGCGCTGGCTCATGCTAAAAGATCATCGGCATCCGTGGAGACGATAAGCTTTGGCTCGCGTTGCTCTATTACTTGAATATTCTGGTCGCAGCCTGCACGGCTCGCAATTACAACTCGGTGTCAGAACCGTCCAATCCGAGCTCGAAAAGGCGTTGACGACTGTTTTAAGACGAGAAACGCGGGCTATTTTTAGTGGTCGCACCGACAGTGGTGTACATGCAGCCGGGCAAGTAGCGCACATTGACATTCTTGCCGAAGAACTAGATATAAGAAATTTCTGCTGGTCTTTGAATGGCCTGCTAGACAACGATATTGCGGTGCGCACCGCCCAAATCGTGCCTGCGGATTTTCACGCACGCTACACTGCAATTCGCCGAGAATATGTCTACAGGCTGCTCAATCGCCGCCAACGTTCGGCTCTGTTAAAAGATGATCATCATTTTGTTTTCACTGATTTGGACCTGAATGCCATGCAACAAGCGGCTCTCGAGCTGATCGGCAGTCATGACTTCACCTCCTTTAGATCGACCAGTGCCGATCGAACGACGAGTATTTGTCAGGTTTCGCGAGCAGAATTGTTGAACAAAGGTGAAGGCAAGCTTGAGTTCTGGATTGCCGCAAATCACTTCGTGTACAATATGGTGCGCATAATTGTCGGAACCCTCATCGAAATAGGGCTGGGCAAGAAGGCGCCTGAGAGTTTTGTGAAAGCTCTTTCTGAGAGCGATCGTAATCTCGCCGGGCCAACTGCGCCCCCTTGGGGCTTGACCCTGAACTCGATAGAATATCCCGAGCACTACAAACTATTTGAAGAAGCTCATAAGAGCTGACTTGGCAGGAGATTGAACCGTGAATACTTATTGTCCGAAAACGGAAGACCTAACAAGCACCTGGCACGTTGTCGATGCCTCTGACAAAATGCTTGGTCGGTTAGCTACTGAGGTTGCCAATCTGCTGCGAGGAAAGAACAAGCCTTCATTCACGCCGCACCTCGACTGTGGTGATTTCGTCATTATTATCAACGCCGAAAAGATTCAAGTCAGCGGCAAGAAAGAATCTCAAAAGATGTACTATCGGCACTCAGGTTTCCCGCACGGTTTCAAGGAAGAAACCTTCAAATCGCTGCGTGATAGAAAGCCGGCTGCCGTGATCGAAAAAGCAGTGCGAGGCATGTTGCCTCACACGAGATTGGGCGATCATCAATTCACCAAATTGAAAGTTTATGCTGGTGCTGAGCATCCGCATATTGCCCAGAACCCCCAGGTTTACGAGTTAGTTGGCTAAGGCTATTACAGCGAGAGGACTTTAGTTAGATGACCAGTGTTATTCAGTATTACGGTACCGGCCGAAGAAAGACAGCAACGGCGCGTGTGCGCCTCGTCCCCGGTACGGGTCAAGTTACTATCAATAACCGCACGATGGATGATTACGTCGGCGGCAGACCTGGACTAAACAAAGACCTTTTCTCTCCGTTCGTCGCGGCTGATGCGATGGGGCGTTTCGATGTTCTTGTTTCCGTCTGTGGTGGTGGCATCACCGGACAAGTCGGCGCCATTCGCCATGGTATCGCTAGAGCTTTGTCAGAAGCGGCTCCGCAGAACCGACCTGTGTTGCGCACAGAAGGTTTGCTTACTCGCGATTCGCGTGTTAAGGAGCGTAAAAAATATGGACGCAAGCGAGCCCGCAAACGATTCCAATTTTCAAAGCGCTAGAATGTACTGGTCCAACCAATCAATCGGTTGGACCATTTTTTATATCAGTCTCGCTCGCAGCCTAGAGAGCACCGCATGGTCTCCACGAACTATCGCAGCATCGAAATGAGATTGGGGCGCCCTAATCAGACTAATCGTGATGCTCAGCCGTCACTCGACCCTCAGCCGTCTACGTTTGACTCTCTGTATTCTGAAGCGAATGCTCATTCGTTTGCGATCGATGCAGCCCTGGCGCCAGCTAGTTCCCCTTATCAGTCATATACTAACCATGCCGCCTGCCTGGAGCACCGTGGATGGTGGCGCGATCCGAAATTATTAGTCACGTTTTTTGCTTTGTCGATTACGGCCGTGCTCGGTTCGGCTTACGCGTTTGTATTTTCCGGAGATGGAACGGTTCCGGAAAGATTTGCAGGATACATGCCACTCTTTTCGCATACCAACTTCTCGGGCGGAGAACTCAAGGAAAGCGAATTCCGTACTCTTTATCGGCACGGACAAGAATTGATTCGAGACGGCAAATTAGAAACTGGCATCAAACATTATCAACAAGCGGAGCGCCTGACCGGA
>CAJCHQ010000711.1 GCA_903970295.1 Bryobacterales bacterium | reverse complement strand
TTGATCGCTTTATCGAGCATTGGACCGCGCCAGATAACTGGTGTATCGCGCGAAACAAAGAATGCCATCGAGATCACTTTGACGCCATAATTTTCGGGAGGAATAATGCGATTGTCTTTGGCTGTCGGCTGAGCCTCGTCAACACCCATCATCAAAGGCACATTCGGTCCGGTGATATCAGAATCGAGAATGCCTACTTTCGCGCCCAGACTGGCCAGAGCGCAGGCAAGGTTGACTGCCACAGTGCTTTTGCCAACTCCACCCTTGCCGGATGTGACGGCGATGATTTGTTTGATTCCAGGGATCGGTACTTTGCCGCCAATTTTGCGCTGGTTGGAAACGCTGGCCCCGGACTTCATGTCGACCTCTCCAACGCCTGGCAGGCTGGAAACGGCTTCACGGCATTCGGCTTCGATTTTTTCTTTGACCGGGCAGGCTGGTGTGGTCAGGGTCAGAGTGAAGCTGACTTTGGGCAAATCGACGACAATCTCGGAGATCATCCCCAGGGTGACGATGTCGGTGTGGAGGTCAGGATCCTGGACCTTCGAAAGCGCTGCCTTTACCTGATCTGCAGTTAATTTATTTTCTTTTTTTGTACCGAACATGATTCACCTGAGAGTGGTAGCCGCTGCGCCACTGTGGCTAACGGTTTTGGCGCCGAGAGCTTTGCCGGTAGGTCATACCGACGCGGAGGCGCGTCTGTGCCAAACAGATCATATCCTCTACAGAGGCGTCAGACCTGCTTCTTTACCAAATATTTGTGCAATTGGCCCTGAGGCTAGCCGCTCATGGCTTTGAGGTCGGCTTTAGCCAGTTTTGTGGTGGGATGATTTTCTCCCAGAGATGCCGTCAGCGTCACGATTGAGCTCTTGCACAAGGCTAATGCTTCTTGTTTACGTCCTTCTTTCATGGCCAGCTTGGATTGATTGAGCAAGCTGATGCCCAGATCCGGATGTTGGGCAGATAAGATTTTTCGCCGCGTGTTGTAAGAAACTTGGAGATAATCCTTCGCTTCTGCGATTTTGCCCTGCTCCAATTTGAGGCAACCGAGCATGTCTTGGGTCGTTGCCGTATCAGGGTGTTCTGCGCCCAAGGTGTCGGTCTGAATCGCCAGAGCCTCTTTCAATAGTTTTTCGGCCTCAATGGGATCGCCAGTTTGAGCGTGCAATTGTGCCAGTCCGCAAAGAGTTTTGGCCACCAGCGGATGGTTGGGACCAAGGGTTTGTTTGCGGATGGCGAGCGCATTTTCGAACAGGGGTTGCGAAATCTTGAAATGTTTTTCTTCGCGATACAAGCCGGCTAGGTTGTTCATGTCAGTGGCCGTGTCTGGGTGTTTCGGACCGAGGGCATATTGATCCATCCACAGCGCTCGTTTGTAAAACATCTCCGCTTCGTCCAACTTGCCTTCGTCGCGGCAAACACCGCCTAGATTGTCGAGCATCTCGGCGATCTGGACATCGTTGTTGCCATAATTCTTGTATTTGATCTTGAGCGCTTTGCGATAGTAATTTTCTGCATCGGCGTAATTGCCCTCATCGCGCCGCAATTTGCCCAGCCCATTGAGAATGCTCGCGTGCAGCGGCAAGTCGTCATTTTTTACCGTGGCGTCCCAAATTTCCAAGGCTTTTTTGAAGGTCGCTTCAGACTCTGCGTATCTGCCCTGATCGCGATAAAGATGGGCCAGGTTGCTCATAGCTATCGGTAATTCTTGGGTGCGATTGGGATTATGTTTGGCGATCTCGATCGTCATTTTGAAAAATGGCTCTGCTTCAGCATAACGACCGAGAGTGCGATAGAGTTCGGCCAGATTATTCAGGGCACGAGCGCGCCTGGGATCATTGTCTTCGAATCTGTCCGACTGTCTGACTGCGCCTAATAATCGTTGCTCGGCAGTGCTGTAATCGCCGCGCAGATAAGCTTTCTCACCCTCATTGATGTAATTGTAGAATGGCACGCTTTGCAGAATCAGCCAGGCTGAATACATTATTGAAACTGCCCACATGCCCCGGCGATACCAAACAAAATGCGGGTCACCCACGACTCTTTCCCGCATGAAGGTGCGGAAAGCTTCGAATTTGCTTTTCGCGACAGGCGCTTCGTTTTCCAAATTGTCGGCCACGAGTGCCCTCTTTTAAGCACACTATTGCGGAAGCCGGTCGGGAGTCGGGCGGGAAGTGCTCAAACCCAAGCTACAGGCTTGGCTACCGGCTGTCAAGTAGATTTACCCTGAAGGCTTTTGCCAGCGATGTTTTGTGGCCAGCGTGGGACTTTGAGTGCCGTCGCGAGTGATACCACCTGCGGTGTGTTTTTGAAAACCGGCTGATGAAATGCTAGAATCATTGCCAATGAAAAATACGCCGCATGCAGATCTAAAAGCAATTTCCGTGACGATCCGTCCTGCGTCTGTGGCTGATTTGCCGCAAATCAATTGCATTTACAATCACTATGTGGGTAACTCGAGCGCCACTTTCGCGTTGGTGCACGAGAGCGAGGAGAATCGACTGGCCTGGTTTAAAAGTCACGAGCAAAGCGGTCACCCGATTCTTTCACTGGTCGAAGATGGAGCGGTGATTGGTTGGGCTAGTCTATCGGCTTATAACACGCGCTGCGGTTATGCCGGCACGGTGGAATTATCGATTTATCTATCTCACGAAAAAACGGGCATGGGGCATGGTGAAAGGCTTTTCGCGGCATTGATGAAAAGCGCAGAAAACAGCGGCTACCACGCTGTGCTCAGTATCGCCTGCAGCGAGAATATTGCCAGCATTAAATTGGCTGAGCGTCACGGTTTTGAAAGAGTCGGCGAAATGAAAGAAGTGGGGCGCAAATTCGAGCGCTGGCTGGATGTGACTTTTATGGAAAAAATTCTTTCCGAGCGCTAATCGAAAACTTTCTATCGATCGAGGCGCAGGGCTTTCAGGGCTGAAGCGGGCAATCTGCGCTTGAGCATGTCTAACTCTTCCAGCTTGAAAAGGATGCAGGCAATGAGATAAGCCAACCCTCCGACCACACAACTGACGCCGACGAAGCAGATTGAATGCAGAGTGCTGACTCGGCTCAAATCCATATCGGCATGGCCTAGATTGTGCATCAATCCGGTGAAAACTGCCAGGCTTGCTGCACCACAGATGGTGCCCGAAATGAGCATGAATGCCATCGGCTTGAGTGTCTTCCATAAGCCTAGTTTGCCGATTGCGCGCCTGAGCAAGATAGTGAGCAGCGACAGATTCATAATTGTGATCAATGTAGTGGCCAGTGACAGTCCACCCACCTGCCAGAAAGGATAGTCGCTGCGAGCGATGTTGAAACCCAAAAATTGTGAGATTGGCCCGAATTTGGCGACGACTACGTAGTCGAGAAAGGCTTTTACCAGAATCGCCACTAGCGCCACATAGTATGGCGTTTTCGAATCTTTCATGGCATAAAACACGCGGGTGATCAGATCGCGGCCGACATAGAAAACAATCGACGGCACAAGGCCGAATAGCGCTGCAGAAACCAGAGCGGTTGAAGTCGCTGTAAAGTTGTGGCGTTCGAATAAGGCGTGGACGATCGGCTTGGGCAGCGCAAAAAGAAGGGCTGCCAGAGGCATCGAGAGAAAGACCATGAAGCGCAAGGCGCGCCCGTACTCGGTTTTCAAAGCGGCAAAATCTTCTTTATGGGCGAGTTCGCCAAATCTGGGCAGCATGGGCACGAGCATGGCCGTGGTCAATATACCCAACGGTAATTGAACGAGGCGGTTGGCGCTGACGATGGCTGTCCAACTGCCTTCTCCAATCTGGGAGCAAAAGAAGATATCAACATACATCGTCACCTGCCCGATCAAAGTACCAAGACAGGCAGGCCAAAGCATGGCCAGATAGTGCTTGAGTTCGGGCGCCGGCTTCCAGGAAAAGCGCCAGGGCAGTCTACAGCGAGCGAGGTCTGGAAGCTGCGCGACTAATTGACCGCAGGCACCGACCAGGGAGGCTATCGCCAGTGGTAGAGATGATGATTGGTCGCCGCTGAAAAATGCGACAGCGACGATGATTGCTAAACTGGCTATGGCTGGGGAGAGAGACGGCATCGTCACTCTGTCGTAGACGTTGAGAATGCCGTAAGTAACACCAATCAAACCAGCAATCAAAACCAGAGGAGACATCCATTTCAACTGGAGGCTAAACTCTCGTAAAAAAGTTTCGACGTCGGTGCTGCTGTGACCGGCAGCGGTGTACTGTCCAGCCAGTGCGTGCATCAAATACGGTGCCATGAAGAAAAGGGCGATGCTCAATGTGCCAAGCAATATCGAAGTCGCGAGCATGACTTGAGCCATTAAGAGACCCGATTCAGGCTTGTCTTTTTCGCGTGAAAGCACAGCCACTGTAGCCGAATGGAAAGGACCGCCGAGTCCGCCGAACAAAATCAAGATGTTGCCGGTAAAGGCATAAGCATAGTTGTAGGCTTCGGCTAGAGCGCCTGTCCCATAGGCGCTGGCGACGATCACGTCGCGGGCGAAGCCGATGAATTTCGACAGCACTGTCAGGATAGCGACCAAGCCAAATGTTTTGCCAAAGTTAGGACGCTTTTCTTTGCCAACGACTTCAGCCGTATTTTCTTCTGCTGTTAAGCCGGCTGTCTCGCCCTCGTTCGGCAGATTGGTTGCGGCTGCCAGATCCATTGCATCTTCTGTCTTTTCGACTGCGCCGAATGGCAATTTGCCTGAATCGGGCAGGACAGCGTTGCATCGAGTGCAGACAGTGACTAAAAGTCCGTTGCTTGCCCCACAACTTTTGCAGCTTTTTAGAGGTGCTTTGATATTTGTCATATCTGGCTGAATCAGCCGCTAGCCATTACCAAACCTATTTAAGCACGGGCGGGTAAAAGGACTGTTAGCGTGCACACAGAATTGAGAGAATTAGTTGTTCGAATTTCTCACGATCTACGTGCACAGCCACCTGCACCTTGCGACCGCCAAACATCGATGTGCTGGTTTTGCCAATGCTGCGCCCCTGCAGAGCTATGTCGATCTTCATTTCTTTGTAAGTGAAAATGGATGGATCGATAGCGGCGGCAGCAGTGACTGTATCCCAGAAGAAATATTCGAAGCCTTTTACCAGTGAAAACAGTTTCGATGCCAGCCTCGAAGCCAGATACTTTTCGCTCTGGGCTTCTAATTTAGCTAAAAATTCCGGAGTTACAGGAAGAGTATTGGTTACATCCAGTGGAATCAATTTCATATGCGGCACCAATTCCAATACTTCCTTGAAGGCTTTAGGATCCGCATAAACATTCCATTCTGCCGATCCATCGCAGCCATGCTCGGTGACGTTGCCTTTGACGTTGAAGGCACCGGCCATGGTGATTAGCTCAGAGATATTTTCGGCCAGTTCCGGTTGCGCGCGCAGCATCTTGGCGATATTTGTCAGCGGGCAGGTGGCAACGATGCTGACTGGATTTTTCGAATGAGAAAGGCAATCGCCAAAGACCACTTCGAGACGGCGTCCTTTTCCTTGTTGATAAGGTTTTTTAAAATCGTTTTCGCTAAAAAGAGGCAGTTCGTTAATGATGTAGCTTTCGCGGCGCCAGTTATCTGGAAAGGCGTTGGGTACGTCGTCTTCGGTGACGCAGATTTCGGCACCTTCGAAGTCGAGATAAGTCGCGATTTTCACCATTGCTTCATACGCTTGATCGGCAATACAGTCGCCGTTTGTAATACCCACGGCGTGCAACTCGACCTCGGGCGCCAACCATAGAAGCAAGCAACTGAGAAGGTCATCTACGTGACCGTCATGGTTGTGTAACACTTGTTTGCGCATAGATTTCTTATCTCGCCCGAACAATCACATTTGCAGTGGGCGGTTTTCAGTTTACTGGCAGTTTAGGGGGATTTCATTAATTGGGCGGAAAGAATTCCGCCGCGGCGCGATTTTTTCGCTGGCGGCGACCTCTTGGCGTCCTTAGCAATGAGTAACGTTCGGGCGAGAGGGCAGTAGCAGAGCGAAGAAAAATAGCTGGATTTCTTCGCCCCTGAATTTAGCGCTCGAGCGAGGGGTGTTCGGTGCCCGAATCGCACATTTCTGACATCCAGGATTAAACTTTTCGGCTTCATTGGCGCCCGGCTATTTGGGATGATTTGTCTGTGCTGCAAAGAGGTCGGTCTTCGGCTGGCATGAGCGCACGGACTTCTTCCGCCGATCGTGGTTTTTGGGCTTCAGGAACGGGTATCGATTTGACGGTTTTGGCTGACACCACTATTAATAATGCGCTGCAAGGCAGTACCGGTGTTTTGACTACGCCCAGGCAGCCGGCTGCCAGAGAAAGAGCGAGGAAGCTGGACGCGCTCACGTCCCTAAGATTTTTCGCCGGCATGGCTTTGCTTATTTTTCACATCGCCGGCTCGTTCAATTGTTATGACAAATTCTGGGAGAATGGCCTCGCCTGGGGACAGACAGTCACATTTTTCTTCGTCCTGTCTGGATTCATCCTGGCTTACGTTTATCCGAAACTGGAAAACGCCAGTCAGTCGGATCGATTTTTGTTAGCTCGGATTGCCAGAATTTGGCCAACCCATGTCGTTGGCTTTCTGCTTGCGATTGCTTTTGTTCCTCTAGCCCTGAATATTCCAAATGTTGTGCCGATCGCCATCGCCCACATCTTTGCTGTGCAGTCATGGACGGTCAACGACAGCGTCATTTTTGCTTTTAATGTGCCTAGCTGGAGCATCTCGACCGAGCTTTTCTTCTATCTTTGTTTTCCTTTCTTGATCAGATCTGTGACCAAAAATTGGTCTCTGGCTCTGGGTGCGACATTGCTTTTGTCTTTGTGCAGCGTGCCCTTCTGCTATGCCGATAAATGGCCGCAATTGCCTGACTATGGCATGACCGCGCCGCTCTACATCAATATCAATCCGCTTTGTCGGCTTTTTGAGTTTGCTCTCGGCATTGCCACTTGTTTGCTTTATCGCCAGCTTGTTGCTCGATATTCAGATGATGTTGTCGCTTCTTCGGATAGTGTTCTGAAAGGCACGCTGTTAGAAGTTGCGGCACTCGCGGCAGTTGTCGTGGCACTATTTTTGCCCACCTTCTGGCCCAGCCAGGATGGTTGGCTCGGCCCTTATCGAGTCTGGATGTTCTACTGCGGATCTGCTCCTGCATATGCTTTGCTGATCATGGTCATGGCCTTTGAAAGTGGCTTTCTAGCCAAACTTCTTTGCTCAAAGGCGCTGGTTCACTTAGGTGAACTCAGTCCTTCCGTCTACTTGTTTCATGTCAGCATCATCGCTTTATTTGCAGCCCAGAAGAATTATCTAAACGACTGGCCTGTCTGGTCGATCGTAGCTTTGATCACTGTAGTTTCTTTCCTCTTCGGTCGGGTGAATTTCGTTCTGATCGAGAATCCCTGTCGCAAAGGCATATTGGCTCTCGCCGATCGGTTTTCCAAAGGCGAAGGCAAGCCGGCTAAGGTCAAAGGCTCCGAGAAAGAGCGCAAACATTGGCTGAAAGTGGTACCGGTCGTAGAAGTTTTGCTACTGGCTCTGTTATTTGTTGTTGTGCGTGGAGAGGTGAGGAAAGAGTACAACCGCTTCCGCTTCGTCGATCAGCCTAAGTGCGAGGCACTTTTGCAAAATGGCGTTCCAGAAATCAAAGACGTGCAATTCGGCGATCAATATAAACTGCTGGGCTTGTCCGAACACCGCGAGAGGGACGGAGGCATGCATCTGGACCTGGTTTGGCAAAGCCTCAAGAAGCAACGTCTAGAGCTGGTTAATGCTGTTCATTTGTTGGATCAATCGGGGAAAATCGTCGGCTATCAAGATTATTTTCAAGACGAGGACAAGCACAAAGTTGACGCCGGACAGATCTGGCATGACGTAATTGAGGTCGAGCCAGAAAAAGTAAATGGACTCAAAGCCATCGGGCTGTCGCTTTACTCGAAACCGACGATCAAATTGTTAGCGATCGATCGCGGACCCCGTGATTCGTATGGAACACGGCTTCTAGTCCCGATCGAAAACAAGTAATCGCATGCCGCGTTCCAGTGTTCGAGCACTACTTTTACGATCCGTGCTTCTACAGAATACCTAGTTCCATGCGGGCATCTTCGCTCGCCATTTCGCGTGGATCCCAGCGCGGTGCCCAGACCAACTGAATCTTGGCGTCTTTCACCCAGGGTAATTTTTTCACGGCTTGATGCGCTTGCGCCTGAATCACACCACCCATTGGGCAGGCAGGGCTGGTCAATGTCATCTGCACTTCCACTTTGCCGTCTTCTTCGATATCGATGCCGTAGACCAGACCGAGGTCCACAATGTTGATGCCTATCTCCGGGTCAACCACTGTCCGTAAGCTTTCGCGCACAACATCTTCTTGCAGAGTGGACATAAAAACCCCCTATGTTGACGAGCCGTTCTTGCTCTTTGCGCTCGCCGTTTCGATCCCTTCCAACAACGTATTCCAGGGCAATAATGCACATTTGATCCGGACCGGATATTTTTTCACGCCTTGCAATGCTTCCAAATCCTCCAGCTCTTCGGGCAGCTCGCGGGGTTCTTTCGATTTGGACAACATCATCTCTTTGAAGGTCTCGATCACTTTGCGTGCCGCTTCCAGCGACTGACCGCTGACCAATTCGGTCATGATCGATCCAGAAGCCATGTTGATCGAGCAGCCTTTGGCTTCGAGCTTGACGTCTTTGATTTTGCCCTCGGCGACGTCCATGTAGAGCGTCAGCTCATCTCCGCACAGAGGGTTGATACCTTCGATTTGCACCGTCGGGTTTTCCAGCGTGCCCCGATTTCGAGGTTGATGGTAGTGATCGAGAATTGTTTCTCGATACAGTTCATCTGTAAGCGACATGTCCTAACACCTTATCTGCTTCTTTGAGAGCCGCTATCAATTGGTCGACTTCTTCTTTCGTGTTGTAGATATAAAAGCTGGCTCGAGCAGTGCCTGAGACTTTCAGGTCTTTCATCAACGGCTGGCAGCAATGGTGTCCGGCCCGAATCGCGATGCCTGACTCATTGAGAATTTGTCCGACGTCGTGCGGGTGGACATCGGCGAAATTGAAAGCGACTACGCCACCGCGCTTAGTGGCATCTAGTGGTCCATAAATTGTGGCATCACCTAGACTTTGCAGACCCTTGATGGCATATTCGACGAGCTCGATTTCGTGCTCACGCACGTTTTTCATGCCGAGATTGTTCAAATAGCCGATGGCCACGCCACTGGCAATCACATCGGCGATGTTCGGTGTGCCGGCTTCGAACTTCCAGGGCAATTCGTTCCAAGTAGTGCGATCGCGATGAACCGAGCTAATCATATCGCCACCTGTCATATATGGTGGCATCGCGTTTAGCAAGTCGGCGCGTCCCCAGAGAACGCCGACGCCCGTTGGACCAAGCATTTTGTGAAAGCTGAACACCAGAAAGTCGCATTCCATGTCACGCACAGAAGTGGTCAGGTGAGGCACTCCCTGCGCGCCATCGACGAGGACGATGGCACCATGCTGATGGGCCAGTTCAACAATTTCCTTGACCGGGGTGATTGTGCCAAGTACGTTAGACATTTGCGTAATGGCAACCAATTTAGTTTTAGGACCGATCAGCTGGGCTGCCAATTGCATGTCGATTTGACCGTCTTCGGTCAGCTCCAGATAGACGAGTTTGGCTTCGCGCTCGATTGCTAGCTGCTGCCAGGGAACGAGATTGGAGTGATGTTCCATGGCCGAAAGCACGATTTCATCGCCCGGCAATACGTGTTGGCGGCCCCAGCTTTGAGCGACAAGATTGATTGCTTCGGTGGCGTTGCGTGTGAAAATGATTTCGCGGCTCTCCGGTGCATCGATGAATTTGCGTATGGTGTCGCGCACATTCTCGTATGCCTCGGTCGCTTCTTCGCTCAGCGTGTGCAAGCCGCGATGAATATTGGCATTATATTTGTTGTAATAATCGGCTAGTGCCTGGGTCACCTGCACCGGCTTCTGGGAGGTGGCCGCGTTGTCTAAATACACCAACTTGCAACCATTCACTTCGCGATCGAGAATGGGAAAATCGGCTCGTACTTTTTTTATGTCAAACATTTTCTTTGCCTTGCTTTTCGCTTACTTGGTGGCACCAGCTCTCACATTGACCAGCAATTCGCCGTCTTTTTCTTGGACTGGATATGCGTGAACAGCTTTTACGGCCGGCAGGCAGAGCGCCTGTCCGGTCTTGACGTCGAATCTGGCACCATGTCTGGGGCACTCGATTTGATCGCCGACCAATTCTCCTTCTCCAAGAGGTCCGTTATCGTGCGTGCAAATGTCATCTATGGCATAACACTTGCCTTCGACATTGCACACCGCCAGCCGCTTTCCGTCGACTGTATAAACCTTGGCCGTACCTTCGGGAATGTCTTTGATCTGGGCGAATCCTACAAATTCATCAGCCATGACTTAACCTTTGCCTTTCCCTCTGCCTTGAATTTTGTCGGCAATTAGTGTGCCTATCCAATCAATTGCACCAGGAATTTTGCAGGTTTCAAGAATTTGTTTGAAGAAACCACCGACGATCAATTCCTCCGCTTCTGGAGCCGATAATCCGCGGCTCATCAAATAAAAGATTTGCTCGCGGTCGACAGGCCCGATTGTGGCACCATGAGAACATTTGACGTCATCTGCGAGAATTTCTAGTTTGGGAATCGAATCAGCTTTGGCATCATGACCGAGCAGCAAATTTTTGTTGCTTTGATATGCATCTGTTTTTTGCGCCGCTTTGGCGACCTTGATTATGCCTTGATAGATCGAAGTCGACTGATCTTTCAAAGCCACTCTGAAATTGATGTTCGAGCGAGTCGATGGGGCATCATGATCTTGAATCGTGTTGAAGGAAAAATGTTCGCGTTCATCGCCGAAGATTATTCCCTGAATGTCGCTCGATGCACCGGAGGCAATCAATGATGTCTGAATGTCCGACTTCAACTGCAACCCGCCGAGCCCGACTGTCAAAGATGAAAATGTGCTGTCGCGACCAACCTCATTGTGACCGCGGGTGATCGCGAAAACATCGGCGCCGAAACGCTGCAATTCTAGATAATTGAGCTTTGCCCCGTCTCGAACATAGATTTCGACTGAAGCATCGACAAGTGAAGTCGTGCCCAGTACCTTCGAATTTTCAGAAGTGAGGATGTTAACCAAATTCGCTTTGCTGTTGGCTTCGATTATGGCGACGATGCGGGGAAAAACGGCAATGCCCTGACTGCGATCTTTCTTGAGCACACCAAGATTGGTAAAAGTGATGAAAGTCTCTTCCAGTTCGATGTTTTTCGGCACGTAGAGAAAGGCTCCGGCATTGAACAAAGCGCTGTTCATCAGACCGAATTTGGCACCGGCTATGGTGTTTGTGTGCTTCTCGATCAATGGTTTCAAAAGTTCGGCATGATTTTGCAGAGCATCTTTGAGGCTGCAAAAGATCACCCCTTGTTTGACCAGTGATTCCGACAAAGGCTGGTCGAGTTTATAAGCGCCTTCGCTCACGACAGCGGCGCGGGCAGGCAAATTCTTCAACCACGAATCCAGCCACTGCGGAGCTTTATCAGCTTCGGCTATGGCACCATTCGAAAGATCGGCGGCTTGCAGATTGCTCAGATTCAATTCGTCGATGTCGGTTTTATGCCAATCGTCGTCGCGCATTGTCGGCATCGGTGTTTGCAGATAGGCTTCCCAGGCGCCGACCCGCGATTGCCTCAGCCACTCTGGTTCACCATTGCGGGAAGCTAGATTGTCTACGCGTTCGCGGGCGATTGTATTAGCTGGGGTGGACTCTGACATTTTTACCGTGTTGCCTCTCTGATTGTTTGGGTGAAGTTACTCGCCCACGTGCGAGACCAATTAGGTGGCCTGAGATGATCTTTGGCTGCCCATGATCTAGCCTACCGAACCCGACATTTCCATCTGGATCAAGCGGTTGAGCTCAACTGCATATTCCAATGGAAGTTCTTTGGTGAACGGTTCGAAGAAGCCGTTGACGATCATCGCCGTCGCCTCGTCTTGCGTGAGGCCGCGGCTCATCAAATAGAAGAGCTGTTCTTCGCCCACTTTTGAGACGGTCGCTTCGTGTTCGATGGTGACGTCTTTTTCGTCTATCTCCATAGTCGGATATGTGTCCGAACGTGATTTTTCATCCATCAATAGTGCATCGCATTTGACACTCGACTTGACGCCAGTGGCATCGGGATAGACTTTGATCAATCCACGATATGAGGTGCGACCACCATTTTTAGAGATCGATTTGGAAACGATGATTGATGTCGTATCGGGAGCGGCATGCACCATTTTGGCGCCTGCATCTTGATGCTGATGTTCGCCGGCAAAGGCAATTGAGAGCACTTCACCGTGAGCTCTAGGTCCAAGCAAATAGATCGACGGATATTTCATCGTCAATTTAGAGCCAAGATTTCCGTCGACCCATTCGACTTTGGCGTCTTCGTGGGCGACTGCTCGCTTGGTGACCAGGTTATAGACATTTTTCGACCAGTTTTGAATAGTCGTGTAGCGGATGTGGGCGCCTGGCTTGGCGATCAATTCGACCACCGCCGAGTGCAACGAATCGCTGGTGTATGTCGGTGCCGTGCAGCCTTCGATGTAATGCACGAAGCTGCCGGGTTCGGCAATGATCAGCGTGCGCTCGAATTGACCCATGTTCTGGGCATTGATGCGGAAGTAGGCTTGCAGCGGAATTTCAATTTTCACGCCGGGCGGAACCCAGATGAAGCTGCCGCCTGACCAGACAGCTGAATTCAAAGCCGAGAATTTGTTGTCTGCAGCTGGAATAACCGTTGCGAAGTGAGCTTTGACAATGTCTTCATGCTCGCGCAATCCAGAATCCATGTCCAGAAAAATCACACCCTGTTTTTCCAGGTCTTCGCGAATCGAGTGATAAACGACTTCTGATTCGTACTGGGCGGTGACTCCTGCCAGGAATTTTCTTTCGGCTTCCGGAATGCCCAGGCGATCGAAGGTTTGTTTGATTCCTTCCGGCACTTCGTCCCAGCTCTTCTCGCCACGCTCGGATGGCTTGATGTAGTAGTAGATATTTTCGAAGTCAATCCCGTCGAGCATGCCGCAGTTGCCCCATCTGGGCATCGGCTTTTTCTTGAAGATAGCAAGCGCTCGCAGACGGAAAGCAAGCATCCACTCGGGTTCATTTTTCATCTTCGAAATCGTTCTCACGATCTCTTCGGTCAGTCCGCGACCCGATTTAAAAATATAGTCTTCTTTATCGGCGAAGCCGTATTTGTAATCGCTGCCGATTTCTTGAATGGTTTGATGTTGGACTAATTCCGCAGACATGTTGCCTCCATATTACGCCAGGCGTTTAAGCCACGCCCGAGGGCGTAAGTTCTTCAGATACCCATTCGTAGCCGCGCGCTTCCAGCTCCTTCGAAAGTTCGCCGCTGCCCGATTTGATGATGCGACCGTCTTGAAAAACGTGAACAAACTGAGGTTCGACGTAATTCAAAATTCTCTGGTAGTGCGTGATCAGCACAATTGCTCGATCTTCGGTGGCTAAAGCATTGATGCCTTCCGACACTGTTTTCAGAGCGTCGATATCGAGCCCTGAATCTGTCTCATCGAGAACGCAAACGCTGGGTTGAAGCAAAGCTAATTGGAGGATTTCCAGACGCTTCTTTTCGCCGCCGGAGAAGCCATCGTTGACATAGCGCGAGAGAAATTCATCTTTGACGCCTAGCTTCTTCATTTGACCTTTTAATTCCTGGCGAAACTCTTTCACTGGAATTTCTTTGCCGCGTACTGCTTTGACTGACGCGCGCAGAAAATTGGAGACAGAAACTCCGGGAATCGCGACCGGATATTGAAATGCCAGAGCCAGACCTAATCTCGCTCTTTGGTCGGGAGTCATTTCCGTAATCTCTTCACCTTTGAAGAGGATGCTGCCTTCGGTGACGTGATAGCGCGGATGACCCATCAAAGTGTAGGAGAGGGTTGACTTGCCGGAACCGTTGCGCCCCATGATGGCGTGCACTTCGCCGGCATTGACTGTAAGGTTGACCCCTTTCAGGATCTCCTTGTCCTCCACTTTTACATGCAGGTTTTTTATCGCTAAGAGTGGTTGTCTGACTGTCATTGACTGGTTTTCCCGAGCTAGGTCTCAATTTTGACCGAAAATGGGCGGTTCCTCACCTTAATGATATCCAAGTTTCGGTCAATAGGCTTTTATAGATAGAATAGTATCAAAAATAATATGTCCGTTCGCCGCTTTTAAGGAATACTTTTGCTAAGCATTACATAGCCAAAGCCGAGCAGCCGGCACTTTCGCCGAGTGCTACCCTAGTACTAGAAGCCTGCCTCGAACCCCAGAGCCAGAGCCTGATTGCTCAACGGAACGCCGACAATGTTGACCCCACCCCTGTCCGAAATACCTGAAAAGACCCAGGAAGCCGTATTGCTCTACCTCAAGCGGCAGGGTGAGATGACCGTGGGTGAACTCTGCCAAGTTTTAGGCATTACCTCGATGGCAGTCAGGCGGCATTTGACAGCCCTGCAGAAAGACGGCTTTGTCGAAGCTCGACTGGAAAAGCAGTCTCGAGGTCGGCCCACATATAAGTTTCGCCTGACGGAAAAATCGGAGTCGTTATTCCCATCCGATTTCCAAAAGCTGGCCATCGATTTGTTAGATATCGTTTACGAACAGAGCGGTCATAAGGGCGTCATGGACTTGCTCAGTCGCCGCAATGAGAAATTGGCCAACCGCTTGCGCAGCCGAGTCGAGAATCTGACTCTAGCGGAACGGGTGCGGGAGGTCTCGAAAATTTTTTCGGAAAATGGCTATATGACTGAGTCAAAAGCTCTCGAGGACGGCAATTTCGTGATTTTTCAAAGGCATTGCGCTGTCCACGATCTGGCCAATCAATATCGGCAGCTGTGTGTTCTCGAGCCGCGCTTGATGGAAAAACTACTGGGCGTTAAAGTGACGCGCGAAAAATATATGCTGCAAAACGATCCAGTCTGCGCTTACATGGTCCATGCTGATGCCGCTGCCGGCGAAATCGATGAAGTCGAAGCCGGCGGCAGCTGTCATTGATTTTAAATGCCTTTTAATTCCCAATAGCTCGATGGCACCTTGGGTGATATCGTCGAGAGTTTGACGAAATTGGCGGCACCACGCGCGGCAATCGGCAAACCGCCCGTGATCACGACATTGTCTTTGGGCTGCACGTAACCACGTTTCAAGAGTGTATCTTCAACCAGTGCCAGGGTAGATTCAGAGTCGCTAACCTCAGTCAACATCAGAGGCGTTGTACCCCAGATCAAAGACAACTGGCGGTAAACATGCACGTGCTGCGTGAGAGCGATGATAGGGCCCGGTGGACGAAATTGCGAAATCAATCTAGCCGTCGAACCGGTCTTGGTGAAAGCGGCAATCACTTTTGCTTTCATGTCGACACCCATACTGCATGCCGCGTGGGCGATAGCGTGAGCGGAACTGGGTAATTCGTGGACGTGGAGATGAGTGAAATCCATACTGCCTTCCGCTTCTCTGGCGATGCGCTTCATCATGCGCACGGCCTCGATCGGGAATTTGCCGGTGGCAGTTTCTTCGGACAACATGACGGCGTCGGTGCCGTCGAAGATGGCGTTGGCCACATCCGATGCCTCGGCTCGGGTAGGGCGAGGATTAAGCGCCATCGAATCGAGCATCTGCGTCGCGGTGATAACAGGTTTGCCTAAAGCCAGTGCTCTGCGGATAATCAGCTTTTGACAAGGCGGTACTTTTTCCGGCGGTAACTCGACGCCGAGGTCACCTCTGGCAACCATGACACCATCGGTGACATCGAGAATATCCTCGAGGTGTTCCATCGCTTCCGGTTTTTCTAGTTTGGCGATCACCAGAACTGGCGGCCAATGCTCGCCGATGTATTCGCGCAAAAGTAAGATATCTTGAGCATCGCGCACGAACGAGAGGGCGACAAAATCGACGTCGTATTTCAATCCGAAAGCCAAATCAGCTTTGTCTTTTTCGGTCAAAGCGGGAATGGACAAACGCACTCCCGGTAAGTTTATGCCTTGATGATTTTTCAATTCGCCGCCGGCCACTATCTCGCATTCGGCGTCGGTTTCGGTTGTTTTCAAAACTCTCAGTTCGATCAAACCATCATCCAAAAGGATCGTGTCACCGCTTTTTACTTCCTGGGCTAAGAGCGCGTAGTTGGTGCTGACTATGTCTTGGTTGCCTTCGACTTTGCGGCTGGTCAAAGTAAAGTGTTTGCCGTTCTCTAGCTGAACAGGACTGTTAGCCAAATTGCCCGTGCGAATTTTAGGACCGGAAAGATCGAGTAGTACACCGACAGATTTGTCGAGACGTTGACTGATTTCGCGGATGTCGACCGTGATCGAGGCAATCGAATCATGATCGGCATGAGAGCAGTTGATGCGCGCTACGTCCATGCCGGCTTTGATCATCTCCTCGAGCATCTCGGGACTGCGGCAGGATGGACCAATGGTGGCAATAACCTTGGTGCGTGTCATCAATTTCTCCTTAGCGACTGACCAAGCAACGGTACTATAGGACGGTCATGGCCACGTGAATTCGGGC
>CAJCHQ010000710.1 GCA_903970295.1 Bryobacterales bacterium | reverse complement strand
TTCAACAGCGGGCTCGTCATCACGTTGTCTCAGAAGGCGAATTGCGGATTCGGCTTTCTACGCTCCAACGCTGCGCGCAATTTGGACACTGGTCTGGCTTGGTTCGGCTATAAGTTCTAGTTTCTTTTGACCGATTCGCCTGTAGTTCTAGAACGCACTCGGCGTCTCGAGGGTGGTGGCATTTCACAAATGCCATCGCCCTCGCCGGGCGGCAGTTCCTATTCACATAACGCCCCGCGCCGTTTCTATGGGGGCGACCAATTTGTCAACAGGTTTTGAAACCCTGATATTTCGGTCGCTTTCTGTACTTTTTGGCACTTTAAGCCAGCGCAAAGCACTACACCCGGAGGGTGTACGTACTTTGTGCTGGAGCCTTAGAGCTCCAAGCCGGGTCTTCAACCGATTATCGTGATGCCCATCAGAGGGCTACACTTTGCTTCGAATACGCACTCACACATGGTGGTGCTTCGGTGTTACTTCGTGCTGGGTTGTAGCAATCTTTTTTACGACCTCATTTTTTGGGGTCAATCGGCGGCCGCACTAACCCAGCGCCCAGCCTCGTTTCGTCAAATTCGGTTTTATCCCGATATACGTGGTAGGCGATTTCGGCAAGCATTCTAGCAATTGCAATAATAGCTATTTGTTTGCCACGCCTCCGCATGATCGAGGCATATCGGCTTCGTAGCGCGCTGTTGCTTCTCAGAGATGCCCAGGCGCTTTGAACGAGCATGCGTCTAAGCAGGCGTGGACCGGTCTTAGTGATTCTGCCGGTGTGCATTTTTCCGCCGCTTGCGTAGACGCGCGGTACTAATCCAGTGAAAGCAGCAAGCTGTTCAGCATTGCGAAAGCGCGTAACGTCACCAACTTCGGAAACGAAGATCATGGCAGTGAGTACATCAAAGCCAGGTATCGTCTTCAGTCGATGAACGTGCGGATTCGGTTTGGCCAACTTGCGAACTTTCAAGTCCTGTTTGTGTATTTGTTCTTCAAGGTAATCAATCACCTCCAGAGTTTCATCGAGTATTTGTTGTTTTGGTTCAGCAAGCTTCACTTCAGAAAGTGCCTTTCTGCCTGTCTCGCTGAATAGATACGGAATTGCAAGTCCTTTATTCTCCTTATCGAGAAGTGCGTGCACTTTGAGCTTGTAACGAACCTGAGACTTCACAAGGTGGGCGCGGAATCTCAACACTTCGCGATAGCCGCGTTCCTTGACTGTTGGCTGGTATGTAGTTGGTAAAAACCCTTTAGCTAAGAGCTCCATCAGGATTCGGCTATCAATCTTGTCTGTCTTGCAGCGACTCTGTGCTATCAATTTGATCGCATACACGTTGCCAACGTGCACAGTGTGCTTCTCTTCGCGCAGAAGGTCTACGAGCCACTCATGACCGCGACAGGCTTCAATTGCGATCGTCATCTTTGGGTGCTTTTCAAAGAACTTCAGCAACAGAATCTTTTCGTTAGGTATCTGCTCCTGAACAAGGACGTTGCCATCCTCATCGCCAAGTGTGATGTAGGAAAACCTCTTGGCGTAATCGATGCCTGCAAATGCTGCAATTTTCTGTTTTGCAGCGATTGATTTTGAAGCGATAGTGGCATACTTGGACATGGTGAAAACCTCCATGGCTGGGTACAGTACGTTGAGCCCTGAGCTCCTTTTGTAGATTCCACGTGAGTCTTGTACGTACCCGGTCTTTGGATTGCTCGACAATCTCGACTGCAAAAGTTCGGCTGCCGAGCCCCCATATCATCTTTTTTGCCCGTAGATCTATTATATCTCTTAGTAAACACAAGGAAAAAACTAAGCATGAGGGCACCCATTTTTATTCCTCATATGGAATGAGATTCCAAATGAGGAATAAAAAGAGGGCGTCATTACCATTGAAGCTAAAGTTAGTCCGACTTGGGCTCCGTCGTCGGAGGTGTGGAAGTTGTCGTCGGCGAGTCGTCTGTAGCGGTGCGCAAGAGATGCGTCGCATCCGTGAGAGACAGATCGCCGGCAAGTCGTTGATAACCCGTCGACACCTGGTCTTCATGCACATCGATGCCGTGGAAGAACAGCGCTCTGCCGGTCATTTGAACCTTGAGCGTAGTGACGGTCCACTGCCCTGGCGCAATCTCAGATTGGACGACCATGAATGTGCCGCCCTTCTTCAAATGCGCGATGCCTGCGAAGAATTCAACATCTTCGGTGAGAGTACCACTCAGAGACACGAGCCGCTTCTGCTTAGCCTCTATCTCGATATGACCAA
>CAJCHQ010000709.1 GCA_903970295.1 Bryobacterales bacterium | reverse complement strand
ACTAGAAGTAAAAATTCCCGCCGGCGTCAGAGCCGGTTCCAAAGTGAGAGTGTCCGGCGAAGGTGGCAAATCGATGGGAGGGCCTGGAGACCTCTATCTCAAGGTCAAGGTCAAACCGCACCCATATTTCACCATCGATGGTGATAATCTGCTTTGTGAAGTCAGCCTCACGCCGGCCCAAGCTGTCATTGGCGGCGACGCGACAGTGACCACACTCGATGGTCCAATTCGCATCCGGATTCCTGCAGGAACTCAAAACGGACGCTTACTGCGGCTGCGCGGGCGAGGCTTACCGAAGCTCAAAGGAGATGTTAAAGGCGACCAATTGGTGCGAGCAAAGATCGTTATTCCAAATACAGTGAGCGCGCAAGAAAAGGTCCTCTACGAACAACTGGCAGCTTTAGAAAAAGAAAGAATGCAGCCAACCGAATCCGGACAATCGGCCTGAATAGGGGTTGGTAAGCCACCAATTTATAGCGTAGCGATATCGGTACGGGACTAGAGCGTAGCGATATCGGTACGGACTAGAGCGTAGCGATATCGGTACGGGACTATAGCGTAGCGATATCGGTTAGTCTAAAGCGTAGCGATATCGGTTAGTCTGGGCGCTTACGCTAGATCGGCAAAAGGCGTTGTAAATCGGTGAAGAATGAGTCAGAAAAACCGAAACTACTCGCTCTTGAAAAGCAACCTGGCGCCACCTTTAAACTCCATGAAAGCGCCATCATGGTCGCCGGTTTTGTCCAAAACTTGGGACAAAACGAAGTGAACATCAGGATCACTATTGATGCTTTGCCTGTGCTGCACTTGCGGGAGAATTAAGGACTTCGCATCCTGAACCCGATTAGTGTTTAGATAAAGTTCGCCCAAGAGCATGAGCGGTGTCGGATCTTCCGGTTTTGCGGCGACCTCGGTTTTGAGCAGTCCTTCAGCTTTCAACGCAGAGCCCGCTTTGGTTACATAGGCTTTGAGGTCTGGCGGCAATCCTTGTAATTGTTCCAGCGCACACCCTTTGAGGAACTCTTCAAATCCTTCTTTTCCCTCATTAGCCATAGTAATTCCCAAAAGTTTGCGAGCCGCACCATCCTTGGTATCAGCACTCACTACTTCTTTCAATTTTTCTTTCGCTTTGTCCAGCGAACCTAGCGTCTTGTAGATTTCAGCCAGTTCCAGACGAGGAATCGTCCAACTGTCCGAATACTTACAAAGCTGCTCGTACTGGGAGGTAGCTTCTTCATACCGCTCAGTCTTAGCCAAATAGCGAGCATAATTCAAACGTACATAACGACTTTGCGGGCTAAGAAAAGTCGTCTTCCTGAGCAAATCAATGCCGTGCGCTTTGTCACCAGCTGTTGCAATTACGTCACCAGCGATCATCAAAGCTCTAACGTCGTAAGGTTTCTCACTAATCAGTTGATTAGCAGCCGCGAGAGCCTCTGGGTTTTTGCCCTGCTTCAACAATTTCATTGGTTCCGATTTTTCGATGTCATCAAGAACCGCAGGCTGCGAAAGCGAAGCGTCGACTCCGGCACCCGGAGCCTTATCAGGCGATGGTAGGCGATCGGGACTCTGAATTGAAAACCAGAAAACAATGCCTGCCACAACAGCTAAAGCTATGTGCGGGGAAAGCAGTCCTTTCCAAATTGGTTCGGGTGGTTGGTTTATAGCGCCCGTCACTTAAGTCCCTCGTTTCTTACTAAGAGTAGATTACCAAAGTCCGTGTTTATTCTTAAGCTGCCACCAGCCCAAACAAAAAGACTCGATAGCTGGTTTTACAGCTACGTACTGCTCGATCTGCAGCTTTGCATCCTCGGACAATAACAAAAGCGCCTGCAAATACTTGGATAAGGCAGGATTTCCGGGCGCACCCGCACTGTACTTGGCTACCTCGTGACCGATTAGCGAATCAATTAAACTATCCGCTTCGACACCATCAGTTGCCAGGTCCTGTAGCTCCTTACCCAGATCAAGAAATATTAAAGGAGCCGTTCTTCTGGTCACCCCCGAGAGTTTGGCTGTTACCGAGTGCACCCATCCTTCGAGCTCAGCGGTCGAGTTTCCGGAAACACCTAGCGATACCGAATGCCGCCCTGAATTGAGGAGCGGCACCACCTGACAGCGGCTGACGATTGTCGGCAGAACATCTTCAGGACGCCCAGCGAAGAGCATAAAGACGACCGCAGAGCGCGGACTCTCGATTGTTTTGAGAATGGCGTTGGCTGCCGGACGATGAAAGACCTCCTGACAGGCATCCTCAATCGTTACAACTCTCGTGTATTGGGATTCTTTAGCCAATTCCTCAGTCAGCAGCCTGGTTTTCTCGACCGCTATACGCCCGCTTTTTGAACCTTCTGAACCCAAAAATATCTGGGCTTGAGGGTGCTTGTCCGAGAGAATCCATCGACAGTTCTGGCAAAAGCTTGCAAACACAGCCTCGATTTCGCGCCCTGAGAGACGCAAATTACAACTGAGTTGGTTCTGAGCCAAGTTCTCGGCGCCCACGGTAAGGGCTTCGCGAGCGGTGCAGTTGAGAAAGGCAGTCAATCCTTTGGCAAGGAGAGAGTTATCATCGCTTGAGCGTCCCGTAAAAAGGTAAGCATGAGCTAGTCGTCCCTTGAGAATCGCCTTGGTCAGAAAATCAGTCGCCAGCGGTTGTCGATGGACCAACTGGGGATCAAAAACATTGTTAATCAAAGAAGCCGTGGCTGCGGTGCCAGTCAAATACTTCACTCCCCGGAAACGTTTCCACCCCGTAAGTGTAATGTTTAAAGGGCTAGTCACGCGTTCCAGCCAATTTTTGGCAAATAAAAATTCTTAAAGTCCCACTGACACTTGAATCTAATACTACTTGGCGAGTAGACTAGCTAGGGCCGATTTGGATTCCAATTGTGCCCCGAATCGCGCGGTTCGCCTCCACAAGCGGGAGCTGCCAATACCGCACGGAGAAATTTGTTGAGATTACCCGGTTATTTATGAGGCGAAAAGCTTGGCTAACGTAATAGTAGTGGGAGCTCAGTTCGGAGACGAAGGCAAAGCAAAAGTCACCGACCTGCTGGCAAAAAACGCAGACGTTGTTGTCCGCTATCAAGGTGGTTGCAATGCCGGTCATACAGTCGTTGTGGACGGGGAGACTTACAAATTTCACCTCATCCCTTCCGGAATTCTCTATAAGAAATTATGCGTTCTAGGGCCAGGCATGGTCATCGATCCCCAAGCTTTATTGCATGAATTAGACGCTCTACTCAAGCGCGGTTTGGATGCATCCAATCTACGCATCTCCAACACCGCGCACGTGACCATGCCTTATCACTTGGCCCTCGATGCCGCCGAAGAAGAAAGTCGAGGCGATCAAAAGATCGGCACGACTAAGCGCGGCATCGGCCCGACTTACGCTGATAAGTGCGCCCGTACTGGCATTCGCATTGAAGATTTGATGGACAAAAAAGTCCTGCGCTCGAAATTGGATTGGCTCGTACCCAGAAAGAATGTTGTGCTGGAAAGGCTCTACAACATTGCTCCTTTTGAATTAGAGACGATGCTCGAAGAATATCTCGACTATGGTGAGCGCATTCGGAAATATGTTTGCGACGCATCTGAACTGATTTTTCAATCGGTGGGCAATCGCAAAAATATTCTCTTTGAAGGCGCTCAGGGAACTCTGCTGGATCTCGATCACGGCAGCTACCCGTATGTCACTTCATCCAGTCCTTCCGCCGGTGGTGCTTGTATTGGCGCTGGTGTCGGACCGACCAGCATCGACAGAGTGATTGGTGTTTCAAAAGCTTACATGACCAGAGTCGGTGAAGGTCCTTTTCCAACCGAACAAGCTGGCGAAATGGGCGAGAAACTGAGACAGACTGGCACGGCCTGGGCCGAAGTCGGCGTCACCACCGGACGTCCCCGTCGATGCGGCTGGTTCGACACCGTACTCGGTCGGTACTCGGTGCGTATCAACGGGCTCGACTGCTTGGCTATAACAAAGTTAGATGTACTCGACGAATTTGAAGAAATTCAAGTTTGCACATCCTATCGCGATCGAGAAACGGGCAAAACGTATAAAGAGCTCCCCAGCATAGGTAGTTCTTTCCAGCGCATGGAAGCGGTTTACGAATCGTTCCCCGGCTGGAAGAGTTCGACCAGCGACTGTCGTAGCTTTAAGGATCTTCCGACCAACGCCCGTCGTTATCTAGATTTTCTCGCCGAACAACTGGATGTAAGAATCGCTATAGTCTCTGTCGGTCCCAAGCGCGATCAAACAATTGTAATCGAAGATCCAATTCACGGACCGAAGCGCGTTTTAAGCAAAGTCGCCAGCACATGAGCTTGTCTTGCAGGGAATACCGCTCACTGGGCGGTGACCCTCTCCGAAGCCACGGCGGCGACGTCTGCATGTGAGCGAGGACTCGCACTTGTAGTCGGCGCTTGCTATTAAAAGCTTTGGGTACTCTCGAGTGCAGGCGGTTCGCTCGACGAGAAAGTTTTGGAATGTCGAAAGAAGCGCCACATTGCATCTTTCATGACGGCCGCCAGATCGTTGCTTTTGTGCTTGCAGCGGTCGATTCCTGCCAATGCCGTGACTGAATCAGGATCGGAGGCGAGAATCTTTTGATAATGCTCGATCGCTTGCTGATAATCGTGAAAGTTGAATTCGTCAATCACGGCTAATTTCGTCAGCGCATCGGCGGAACCGGGATCAGCTGCCAGCACTCGCTTCAGGTTCTTTTTTGCACTCTCATAATCACCGACGTTTTTGCACAGCTCACTCAGTTCGAAGAGGTGTTGCCAATTAGATGAATCCAACTGCACCGAACGCTCGAGCGCGTTGCGCGCGAGTGCCAATTGATTACGTTTGAGAGCCAGTTTGTAGCGCAAGTAATCGATCTTGGCATTATTTGGGTGTTTCGACTGCAATGCAGATAAAACACTTTCCGCCTCTTGATACGCGTTGGTGGCGATCAAGGCTGAAACCAAGCACATATGAGTCTCCAAAGAATGCGGAGCGATAGCCACGGCTTGACGGGCTAACTGCAAAGCCTGACGGGGATTGAGACTTTCCAACGCCATTTCCGACAACGCGATGAGCGGTATTTCGGAAGACGGGTCCAATTTATACAATTGCTCATATTCTTGGCGCGAGCGGGCAAAAAGACCGACACTCCTAAACAATTGAGCCTGGTCAAGTCGCGCCCTGGTGTTGTTCGGTTGGGTCGCTAAAAATTTGTCCAAAATTATTCGCGCCTTTATAAAAGAGCGAGCTGAAATTAGTCTCTCGGCCGTGGCCAGCGAATCGCCCTTCGATTCAGGAGTTAAAATGCCAGCCTGTGCGGGCATGCCGGCATTGGCACCAGCAAAAAAAGAGGCGGTTAAAGCCAGACCAATAGTTCGGTTAAGAAGATGACTTTTCTGCAAATTAGTACCTCGCCACATGCATGTTAGCAAAATGCGAGACAATGAAGACCATGGAAAACAGTCAGGGAAAAAATGCCGGCGATCGTTTACCGTCATCTGCCGCAGGAGACGCCAAACAAGCCAAGCGCTTTGCACAAGATGCCGCGGAAAGAGTGGGCATCGGCAAATCACACTCTTTATTCACGCTGATCATGGTCTCGATCGCAGCCAGTAGTGTAATTGCCACTTATGTGCTGGTCGTGGGCAGATTTTCCATCCATCGGATCGAGACCGATACCATGGGCGATGCAGTCATCGAGGCCGCCCGAGAACTGAGCGACATTAAAGTCGAGCATCCGTCAGTTGGCACGATCAGTCTTTGCGACTGGCGGCAAAGTGCCAATCACATGCTCGATTCTCAAAAGCGCCCGCCACGATCGATAGGCTCTGTGCGCGAGACCCTTATGAAAATTCAAAATCTGGCCACACTAACCGGGATCGAGGCTTTTAGCCGCATGGCCGGCCAAGACATCGACACTGTAAACGATCTCGAGAGCCAACTGGCAGACAGCCTGCAAGCCAATGTTCAGAGTGGCACACAACCCAACTCCATGGCGGCATCACCGCCCTCACAGCGCAATGCGCCAGCTGATGCGCAGCACAATGCGCCAGCTGATGCGCAGCACAATGCGCCAGCTAGTGCGCAGCACAATGCGCCAGCTAGTGCGCAGCACAATGCGCCAGCCAATGCGCAGCACAATGTGCCGGCTACTGCGCAGCAGAATGCGCAAATCAATGGGCAGCATAACAATAGCAGTGCCGGTGGTGAGCTTCCGCCAGAAGAGATGGGGCGGGTTTATGAACATGTACACGCCCTACTACAGTCACATCGCTCTCCGACCGAAACGGCTCTGACCGATCTAAAAATAAAATTGGGATGGATCGATGAAGCAAAGTACGAGGATGATCACTCATCCTCGGCTCAAAAAACCCAGAAGCCCCCAAACAGTGAACGCGGGGCGATCAGCCTTGTCGACCCAGCGCTATTCAAACCTGTGGCCGCGCATAAAGCACCAAATTTGGTGCTAGTTGAGGCGACGTTCGCCTTGCAACAAAAAGGAGAGAGCGGCTCGGCACCGTTTAATAAAAAGGCTTGCGCATTGATCAAATCTACGCCTAGCCAGGAGTCAGCGTCAGTTTTCGCTCTTACTTTTCCGCACGGCAGACCGCCCTTTGCTACCAGTGTCCTCGCCCTGCTCAAGTACCAAAATTGGAAAAATACCGGAGCCTGGCACCAGGCGATTGGCAATGAAGTACCCGGCCGCGGCAGCCTAGCACCACCACTGGAGCCATTGCTGCCCGTCATGGATCCTGGTCAGGCCCTCACAGTCAGCCTTTACGATTGGCTCAAATACACCGGTTCGGAACTGCAGCCAGAGGTAGTTGCCTCTTGTTTCGCTGAAAAATTCAGCAATAGTCCCAAGTTCAACACCACTCTTTCCAACCGCAACGCCACGTCCTTTGGCATCAACGACGATCAAATCAACAGCTGCCTAGCTAAAGACACAGGGGCTCGAGAGTACGCGGTAATGAATCAATGCAATCCCGGAGGAGTCGGACAGCGAGCTCTGAGCAAAGTTTTTCTCATTCACGAAGCCAATGAACTGGCCGCCGCTAGAGCCAATTTCCCGGCCAACGCTTTGCCTCTATTCATCAATTCCGCGGGTTACTGCAATCTGGCCGGACGCAATGGTTTCGACGAAAAATCGGTGAGAGATTTTCTGCGCGATCTGTATGACACCAATCTGGCTGCATTGGAAACGGTCTCAACGGCTCGAAGTTTGCATGCTCAAAGCCTGGCCATACTCGCTCAAATTAGTCAAAGAGAAGTAGAAAACACGCAAGAATTAGCATCATTGACGAATCAACTCAGCCGGCTTTTGCGAGACCAGGTAAAGCAAACGGGAAATCATGCCTCAGCCAATGTCTTGCCCATTCGCCAGACAAAAGAGCGAATTGCCGATTTGCAAGCATCGCTCAAAGCTGATGAAGGCGAGCGCAAACAAAATACTAAAATCCGCTTTCTCACTGCTTTAGTCCAACAAAATGCCACCCGGGCGCAGGCCAACACTTATGAAATCTGTGCCAACATTCTGCGCGCTTGTCGGGATGGTTTGTTCGCGATGAATTGGGGCGGATATCTGATCGGCAAAGACACTGTTTTCATGCCGATTACCAAACCAATGACCGAAGCCGATTGCCAGGAAGCAATCGCCGCTAATTTGATCAACGAAACCTATCAGCCGTTTCGAGCGACCTTACCATACGATCCCACCGATCATTCGCCCGAGACAAAAAAGATTCGCGAGGCTCAGAGTAAAAACCCGGCGCTCGCCTGGATCAGGAAAGACTTGCGCATATGTTTGCCACCAGAACAGGGCTTTTTGGAGCCCAACAAAGTTTTTGTTGCAGGTGGTGAATGGCAATCGGGGACTCAGGGTTTTGGACATGTGGAAAGCTGCATGGTGGTCTTGAATTCGGCCGATCTGCAAAAAGGCGGACCAGCGGGCAAAGCCATGCCTCTTATTTACGGTAGCTATCCGTTTGGCAATATCGCCCTGCCGATCGGACAGCTTCTTTACTATTGCGCGAGGGCTGCCGACTCTGGTCAGCAGCCGACCATATCCTGGTCTGTCCTGGCCCGCGATTTCCTCGCTTTCCATGGGCAGCTGGCAAATAACAACGCCAAAATAGAATTGACGGGCAGACCCAAAGAGGCTAGCGATTCCAATTGGTTCAAACCCAGTCAATTTGGACTCTTCCAACAGTCGCCAGGACTGGCATGCGAGTTTCAGATTCGCACGCCGCTACCTGTGTTCGAAAAGCCGATCGAGGATTCGCATTTGACCAATCCGGTTAACAACACACAGACTGCCGAAGTGCCGCCTGTGCCGCCCGACATGCTTTAACCGAGAACGCCTTAGCTTATTCCGGATTGACGCGTTTTTTGCCGCGCTTCTTGCCCGACTCTTCGGAACCGTTTTCTGCAGGCCCGTGAACGCTTTCTTCCAGAGCGGCCAGACGTTCTTGCAACTCTTCGAGGTCTTCTTTGGTGGCTAAGCCGAATTTCTTGACAGCGTCGCGAGTGCCGTCTTGCAGCTTGCTGCCAGCCTTTTTCTCGACTTCGGCAGTGCGCTTGGTCGCTTCATCTTGCAAACTCTTCAAATATTGCTGAAAAGAATCGGTCTTGTCTTTGCCTTTGTGTTCCAGGTCATTAAGGAGATCCTGACCGACTTTAACTAGATCGTTCATAGCATCGTTCAGAGCTGACTTGACGCGTTCCACATTGGTTGAAGCTCCGACACCAGCCAAGACGGCTTTCTTCAAAAGTTTTGTTCGCTCGCTCATTATTTTTCTCCCTACTGCCCAGTTGCGATGCCCTCAGATGATTGTAATGCTGGCCTCATCTTCGCGCAAAAATTTCACAATGTTCTCAAGATAGCAAAGTTCGGCAGAAAGCCCGAAGAGACGACTGCGCGGGAAGTTCGACCGCTTAAAGTGGCTGTCGCAAAAGTTCATTTGTGACAGAATAAACGGGGTTAGTCTCGCTCAGGAGATGCAATGCAGCCAGGAGAAAATCTGGTATTGGTCGATGGCAGTTCTCTTGCCTTCCGCTCATTTTTTGCCCTTTTCAAGTCGGGACTCAGACGTGCAGACGGCACTCCGACCTGGGCTATATATGGATTTTTCAATTCTCTATTCGATTTCATCGAGCGCAAACGCCCGGATGGCATAGCTATGTGCTTTGACCTCGCCGGACCGACGTTCCGCCATGAAGATTTCGCCGAATACAAAGCAAATCGCAGTCAGATGCCTGATGATTTATCCGCTCAGTGGCCCGTAATCAAACAAGGTGTGAAGTTACTGGGCATGCCCGTTTACGAAGTGCCCGGGTTTGAAGCCGATGATGTGATCGGCACCGTGGCCCGCATGGCCGAAGCCAAAGGTATTCTCGTTCAGATTTTCACCGGCGACAAAGATGCATTTCAACTCGTTGATAATGAGTCGCGAGCAATCCGCGTGCTCATGCCTGGACGACCTGGGAAAGGCGAGATTCTGGAATTCGGTCGCCAGGAAGTTTTCGAAAAATTGGGCGTTTACCCAGAGCAGGTAATCGATTACAAAGGCTTGTGTGGTGATGTTTCGGACAATATTCCCGGCGTCAAAGGCATAGGTCCAGTGACCGCCGTTCAACTCCTGACTGAGTACAAAACAATCGAAGGCATCTACGAAAACATTGAGAAGATCAAATCTAAATCGGTCAAACAGAAACTGGCCGACGGCAAAGATAGTGCTTTTGCCAGCAAAAAATTGGCGACAATGCGTCTGGATGTACCGCTCGATTTCGATTTCGAGCACTGTCAATTGAACATGCCATCAGTCGAGGCGGTCAGTCAATTTTTTACCGAGCTGGAATTCAAAAGCTTGGTTTCGCGCCTGAACAAAATTTTGGCCCGCTTCAACCCGAAAGGTGATGGCGAGGCTCAATCAGCGCCGGAAGCGGGACCGGCAATCGACGGACGTCCAGACTTTTCAGTGCGCTTCGAAAAACCCGGAACGGAAAAATCTCCAGCCATAGCCAGCACAGCCACCGCCGTACTGGAACTTGCAAAAGTCGAGATCGCGGCTTTCAGCGAACCGTTTCTGGTCAAAACGCCAGAACAATTATCCACGCTGGTAGCCGAATTGAGCCGGCAAAGCGCTTTCTGCCTCGAGGTAGAAACAACAGCAGGAGCCTCACTCGATTCTGAAATTCTCGGATACGCTTTCGCCTGGGCCGATGGTCTGGCCTTGACCGAGGAAGGCGGGCTGGCTTTTAGTCCCGCTTATGACGAAAACAAATGGCAAGTGCAGACGGCATATGTTCCGATCGACCAACATGGCCCAGCTGACAACTTAGCTCATGAAACGATTACTGCAGCGCTCAAGCCGCTTTTGCTGGACGAGAAAATCGGCAAGATTTTGCAGAATTGCAAATACAAACTGAACGCATTATCTCTTTTAGGTATCGAAGTCAAACCAGTTGTGTTCGACCCGATTCTTGCCTCATACATCATAAACCCTGATGAAAAGCACGCTCTCAAAGATCAAGCTGAACGCTTATTGGGCTATGCCACAGTGCGAGCGAGCGAGACTGCTGGATTGAATCGCAAACAACTGACGATCAGTTTCGCCTCACTCGACAAAGTGGCATCGTGCGCTGCTGATGATGCGCGTATTGCGCTCGAGTTAACCCGCTACTACGTCAAGCGGCTCGACAACGATCAAAAATATTTGCTTTACGAAATGGAAATTCCCCTCGCGCTCGTTTTGGCTCGCATGGAGCAAAACGGCATAGCTCTTGATTTGCCATACCTGTCCGAACTTTCAGTCGAACTGACTCGCGAGTTGACCCGCCTGGAAAAAGAAATCTATGAACTGGCCGGACATCCCTTCAACATCAGCTCGAATCAGCAATTGCAGAAAATTCTGTTCGAAGAATTGGGGTTGAAGACCAAAGGTTCGACAAAAACCGGCTTCTCAACGGACGCTTCGGTTTTAGAAGCACTGAAAGAAGAACACAAAATCATTCCTCTGATTTCGGAATTTCGTCAGCTCTCCAAACTGCGATCGACTTATGTGGACTCCTTACCACCACAAATATCGGCGCGGACGCGCCGCTTGCACGGCGAGTTCAATCAGACAACTACAGCCACGGGGCGACTATCCAGCTCTAATCCCAATCTCCAGAACATTCCGATCAAGACTGAATTTGGTCGCCGCATTCGCCGCGCTTTTATCGCGGGCGCTCCAGGCCACTCGATTCTCTCGGCAGACTATTCGCAAATCGAATTGCGCTTGCTGGCGCACATGTCAGGCGACGAAACACTAATCGACGCCTTTGAAAAGGATCAAGACATTCATGCCCGCACCGCCGGCGAGATTTTCGATATTCCTTTCGAGCAAGTGCCGCCCGACATGCGGCGCATCGGCAAAACTCTCAACTTCGCACTGATCTATCAACAAGGACCTTATGCAACGGCCCAGGATCTGGGCATCTCGACGAGAGAAGCGCAAACTTTCATCGCCAAATACTTCTCTCGTTATCCGAAAGTCAGGGGTTTTCTCACGCGCACAATCGAAGATGCTCGCAAAAACAACTATGTCAGCACATTGTGGGGACGGAAACGCTACTTTCGTTTTCTCAACGATAGATCAGATCCCGTGCGCAAAGCAGACGAGCGAGCGGCTTGCAACGCGCCATTACAAGGTAGCGCCGCCGATTTGATGAAATTGGCGATGATTAGACTCGACAAAGAATTGCAAGAGCGAGGGCTCAAGTCCAAGTTGATTTTGCAAGTGCATGACGAGCTTGTCTTGGAAGTACCCGAAGCCGAACTCGAGCTAGCCAAGGACGCAGTTCGCACCTCTATGCAAATGGATCAACCGCTGAAAGCTCCATTAAAAGTTGACGTGGGCATCGGTATAAATTGGATGGACGCCAAATAAGAACGAGAGATTGAGCTCCGGCGGGGTTTCGAGCTTTACTTTATAACGCTTACGCGTTTTCGCGTATCTCATTTCGCCAATTACCTTATTCAGCTCTCAGAGCTAAAGTGGAATTACTGGGTCGGTCCGCTACCACGGACGAATCAAGAAGATTCCACAAAAGGGAGAAACGGCGATGGGCAATTCGGCAATGAAAATGGCGATCAAAACAGCAGTTAAGAAACGCCTTGAACAAAATTCTCTCAAATATCCAAAGAACAATTATTTCTGTTATCGCTGGCGTGTCGTCGACGAGTTCAATAAACAGATCGACCGTGACATGTATCAAATGCGCGTCCTTGGTGGTGATTTTCATCAGTCATTGATCAACGAAAAAGTGCTCTCGACTTTCAAAACTGCCAAGCTCAAGACCAACACCGAATTCATGCAGCGAATCATGGCCGACGCAGTCGATTTCATGGAAAATCGCCGTAAGACTCAGACTGAAGCCACCAAGATCGACAACACTTACACAGATTCGATGCGCGCTGTGTTGCAGGGAATGTTCGACATTCTGCTTTCATGCTCGATTGAATTCAATACTCGTCTTGGTTTCAGCGAATTGTTCATTGCCTCGACTGAACCGGAAATGGTCACTTTCAATACTGCGAATTCCAAATCAGCCTCTCTGCGAGCTAGATTTTCCACCAGTCAGTTTAGCCTGGTTGTGCACGGATATAAAAACGAAATCAAGTTCTTCATCATGCCCGTCGAAGATTTGATCGGCCTTACCACTGCTGGCATCGGTCGCAATGCGTTCATGACACTTACAGCCGAGTTGCAAGACGAAGGCGTAGTTTGGTACGAAGGCGAGCGCATGTTAACAGAAGATTTAGCCGAACGTCTCTGCCTCGAGGCTCTGAAAGAAATTATCGAGCAAACCGAGTCTGTGCTCTCGAATATCTTCAACGAATATTGAGAAATCGGAATCTCAAACAGTTTTTCTGAACCAACCAAGACCAGCCTGTCGAAAGCCTCACGGCGATATTAGCAGGTTGGTTTTGGCCAGAAAGCATAATTCAGATCTGAATGGCAGAAATCAGCGAATTTGTGACATAAGCTATCAACAAGCTTCAGCCATCAATGAAAATGGCGTAGCGATATCGGTAGGCTCAGTCGGAATTCCAATCGTAGCGATATCGGTAGGCTCAGGATATCGGTACGATTCCGGTAGCAGTCTCAACCGGATAACAACAAAATCGCCTACGCGCTCGCGTAGTATCAGTGCTCCTTCGCTCACTTCGCTAAACTTCTGCCTTGGCGCCATCAGCGGCTGTCACACCGGCCGTAGTTGAAGGTTTTGTCTGACCTAATTTGCTGTGGCGAAAGCCGTAGGAGAAGTAAATGATTAGGCCCACAGGCAAGGTGAATGAATAGACTTTCAAAACCATTGGGTTGAGGAAGAAAGTTAAGATCAGACAGCCAAGCGCGGCAGCTATTGCGATGACAGGATTGACGAGGCGGAGTCTAATGGCACCGAGTCCCACGAAAATGAAGGCGACCAAAGTTCCCAGGACCATCATGTCGGCGATTTCGCCAAAAGGAACAAGACCAGCAATCAAGCCGACGATGACACCGTTCAAAGCGATGCCAACGGTCGGGTTGCCTTTGTTCACCTTAGCGAAGGCAGGTGGAAGCAAACCGTCTTCGGCCATACTGCGAAAAATCCTTGGTCCGCCCATACAAAGAACAAGTAAGACATTGAAGATTCCAAGCACTGCACCAAAAGCAATAAACTTGGCGCACCATGTCTCCCCCGCGTGAGTAAGTAATTTAGCTAAGGGTGCTGCCGCCTCGGTGCCCACAAACAAATCGTTGGGTACCAATTCGGGTTGACCGTTTGGCCCCAGTTGCGTCAAAAGCTGATGGTCGGCTCCTAACTGGTAGCATGGCGCTAGACCTGTAGCAACGGCCATCACCGTGACATAGAGGAATGCCACCAAACCAACGCATAGGTAAGTGGCCAGTCGAGTATCTTTCAGACTCTTTGATTCGCGCGCGAAAGTGAATAAAGCGTCGAAGCCGACATACGGGAAAACGGCTAGAGCTGCGCCCTTTAAAACACCTTCCCACCCTCTGGGCATAAACGGCGTCCAGTTAGTGGGGTCGACATGGCGAAATCCGACAGCGAGAAAAGTGACTAACAGAGTCAACTTCAGGCAGACAAGCATAAAATTAAGCTTGGCTGATTTACTGACTCCGCCGAAAATCAATATTGTCGTCACAACAGCGATGACGCTGGTAGCGACTATGTTTATGCCGAAGGTAAAGACCCCGTGCTCGAAAGATGGTCCTGACCAAAATTTCGGCAGATTGTAGCCGATCGCGTTTTTCAAATATTCGGCCCAGGCAATCGAAACAGCAGAAGAACCAAAACTGTATTCGAGGAAGAGCCCAAAAGCGACAATCCACGCGAATATCTCGCCCAGGGAGTGGTAGACATAGCTATAGGCCGAGCAACCGCCTTTGACCCGAACGGCAAACTTCTCATAACACATAGCTACAGCGACAATCACTGCACCAGTTATGAGAAACGAAAGAATACCTGCCGGACCAGCCTTACCGGCAATCATACCGGGCATGGCGAAGATGCCCGCACCAATGGTGGCACCAATGCCCAGGGCGGTAAGCATGATCCATCCTAGGTGTTTAGGAGTGCTGTCTTCACCGTCTGAGTGTGCCGCAGTGCGGCGCAGTAAGGAGCTTGTCAGAGACATTTTCGCCACCCCGAAAAAAGGACGTTAGAAACCACCCCAGACTGCAAATTAAATCGTCCTGCAGGTCTAGCTGAATCCTTGGAAATGCTAGCATAGCCTGCCTAGAAACTTATCTGTGGCGCGAGGGTTTTCATATGCCAGTCCAGAAAGCAGCGGTCGTAGGGGCGGGAGCTATGGGTAGCGGCATCGCCCAGGTTCTCAGTCAGGCTGGAATAGACGTTATCCTCAAAGATGTCGAGCAATCCTTCGTAGACCGAGGACTTGCCAATATCAAGCGCATGTATGATTCTCGCGTAAAGAAAGAAGTCATGACCGAAGCAGAAGCGGCAGGACACTTCGCTCGTATAGAGGGAACAACCAGTTATGACGGATTTGCCGACGTTGACTTGGTAATTGAAGCGGCGTTAGAACAGATATCGACGAAACTGGAAATTTTTAAGCAATTAGACAAATCGTGCCCTTCCCAAGCGATTCTAGCGACAAATACATCTGCTTTATCGATATCAGAAATTGGTTCGTCCACCAAGCGTCCAGACAAAGTGGTTGGTATGCACTTCTTCAATCCAGCTCAATTCATGAAATTGGTCGAAGTGATTCCGGGCGTGCGAACATCTGCAGAGACGGTCCAAAGTGCAGTTGCGCTCTGCAAAACCATGAATAAAATTGCAGTAAAAGTCGAAGAATGCCCAGGTTTCCTCGTCAACCGACTGTTGTTCCCATATCTGAACGAAGCGCTCTATGCCTTGCAAGAGGGTGCAGACCCAGAATCGGTGGACCGAGCAGTTGTAGCTTTCGGCTTACCGATGGGACCCTTCACTTTATTAGATATGACTGGAATCGATGTCTGTGCTCATGTTAACGACTTTTTGTATGGCGAATACGGAACTCGTTTCCAGACCGCCGAGATTCTCACTAAACTGGTGAAGGCCGGTCATTTGGGGCAAAAAAGCGGCAGTGGCATTTTTCTCCATCCCAAGGGTCAAGTGCCGAAAAAAGATGAACCGAAACAAATCAACCCAGAACTGATTGGCATCTTACAGTCGCTCACGAAAAAGGGCACGTCACCCACTGAACCGAATGGTCAATTCGACGCACACCGTCTAATCTTGCCGATGTTCAATGAGGCGATATATGCTATTCAGGAGAAAGTGGTAGAACACTCGGATGTGGATATAGCGATGGAGCATGGTACAGGCTTGAAGCGAGGACTTCTCACTCTGGCCAGAGACAAAGGGCTTGATTGGTGCTTGAGCCAACTCGACGCATACCATAGTCAATTTGGAGAACGATTCCGACCGGCATGGATGTTGCGAAAGCTTGTTAGAGCTCAAGTTCACGATTTTTCCAATCTCGAAATAGCACCAGTGGCGGTGCGTTAATCGTGAATTTCATTGGTCAGAACACAATTATCATTCTCTAAGAACATGCAAAAGACCATGCAGCCATAAGAGCTGCCCGGCGTTATTTCACTCGAACAGGACGCGGAGAGAGCCATGACTAATTCAGAGAGTTCCAATCCATCAATGTTCAGATGGCTTTTCTTCGTCTTGTTGCTCATGTTCATTTATCACATTCGCGAAGTGTTTCCGCCATTTATTGTCGGTGGTATCATCGCTTATTTGCTTTTCCCCCTGGTCTCGACTGTCAACAAATTGAACCGTTTCGCGCTTTTCCGCTGGATGAATCCGAAGCTGGCGATTCTCTTCATATATTTGACGACAGCCGTGGTTCTTGGAGTTCTCGCTTACAAATTCGGACCGACGCTGGCCGAACAGGTGAGCAATTTCATCGATCAGAGACATGAAATCGTGCGCAACCTGGTGACCCAGATCTCCACTCATTTCAATATGGATCTCAACGTCGAGGAAACGTCGCATCAAATTTTGGCGACAGTGGAAGGCAGCATTGGCAAACCGGAAGAACTTGTCCACCTCGGTGGATTGCTATCCCATGGTCTGCTCTCCTTGCTGGTTTGCATAGTCTCGTCAATCTATTTTATGGTCGACAGCAGACGCGTTGGCAAATTTTTTCTGCGTTTTGTTCCAGACAAAAGCAAAGTCACCGCGGTCAATATGATCGCGCAAATGAATTTGATGTTGAGCAAATATGTTGTCGGTCAGCTGGTCTTGATTATACTAATGTCTTGTGTCGCGGGCATTTTCCTTTCGCTTCTGAAAATGAAATATGCGCTGGTGATAGCAATTTTGAGCGGCATTTTCGAAATCATTCCTGTGCTGGGTCCATTCATCGCCATCAGCATCGCAGTGATAGTCGGCGTCTCCCAGTTCGGTGTGCCGATCGCCCCCTGGATTATCCTCTTTTATTTTGTCGCGCGACAATTGGAAGACTATTACGTAATTCCTCTAATCATCGGAAGAGCCGTCGAGTTGCATGCGCTAGCAGTGATATTTGCGGTGCTCGTGGGTGAAACTATGGCCGGTGCATTAGGCATGTTAATTGCAATTCCGGTCGCTGCCTCTATCAAAGTCATGCTCGATACTTTTTATCCACCCGAGGAACACGC
>CAJCHQ010000708.1 GCA_903970295.1 Bryobacterales bacterium | reverse complement strand
CAAATTCCTGCTGAAACGTTTCCATGATGACCTATTCGACCCCGTGTGCAAGCGCCACCGCCTGTGGCCGATATTGACGATCTAAAGAAAGGCGCTGTCGAACCGATAAATAGCTGACCTGAAATGCTAGCTTATACAAATCGGCTTTGAGGCATTCTTATGAAAAAGCGAACAACTCATGCAGGAGAGCTACCTGTCACTGAACGCACCGAATTACGTAGGCTTCCTCAGCGCGGAAGTTTTGAGCAAGAAACCATTTACAAAATTCTGGACGAGGGAATGATTTGCCATGTCGGTTTCGTCGCGCAAGACCAACCATTCGTTATTCCTACAGGCTACGCACGTCACGGCGATCGGCTGCTGATTCACGGATCAGCCATAAGCAGAATGCTGAAGTCGCTTAAGGAGGGTATCAAAGTTTGTATCACTGTCACTCTACTGGACGGCTTGGTGCTTGCCAGGTCGGCATTCCATCACTCGATGAATTACCGATCGGTAGTCATTTTCGGTACTGCTACATTGATCGATGAGCCTGGCGAAAAATTGTCGGCGTTGACAGCATTCACCGAACACATTGTACCGGGCAGATGGGACGATGTGCGAGCACCCACAGCAAACGAGATGCTGGCAACGACAGTGCTTTCGATCGAGCTTAATGAGGCATCCGCAAAAATCCGCTCCGGACCGCCAAAAGACGATCCGGAAGACTATGCTTTGCCGATCTGGGCAGGCGTTTTGCCCTTCACCCAGACAGCCGGCGAAGCTACTGCCGATCAGGGTTTACCGGCGGGTGTTTCCATTCCGTCGTACCTGCTTGGCTATAAACGAGGATGACGTCGACTCCTCACAAGTCGGTGAAATTGAGGTAAACTCTACGGAATTCGAACTGTTGGGGCCGCCCAGTTTATCGAGATCCGGGTCGGGCCCTTGCTTGTGCCAATCGAAGAACTTGAGGGCGTTGAGCCAGGAGGAAGTATGTCTGCCGCGATGCAAGAGTATCAGCAAAAGTACAAAGACTATGTAATGACTGGTTTCCTCAAATCCGTTGCTCCGATTGTCTTCGAAAAAGCTAGCGGTGCGATTGTCACCGATATCGACGGCAAAGAATACCTCGATTGTTTTGCCGGGATTTCAGTAGTCAACGCCGGGCACTGCAACCCAGAAGTGATTGCGGCTGCCAAAGCCCAAATGGACAAACTGGTTCACTGCTCCTCGTATCTCTATCACGTGCAGCCGGTCGCCGATCTGGCCGAGAAGATGGCGCAAATCACACCCGGCCATGTGAGCAAGACATTCTTCGGCAACGGCGGCGCCGAAGCCATCGAAGGGGCGCTCAAACTCGCTCGTCTTTACACGGGCAAACATGAATTCATCTCGCTACACGGCAGTTTTCACGGACGCAGCTGGGGCGCGTTGAGTGTCACTGGCAACTATGCACGCAAGAAGAAAGGCGGACCATACGCACCCGGCATCTCATTCGCCCCGGCACCCTATGCCTACCGCTCATTGTGGCCTACTGATCCAGAAGAATGTGCTCGCCAATGCGCGAAAGCAATAGACGATGTGGTGCGCTTTGCCACCTCCAACGACGTCGCTGCATTTATCGCGGAGCCGGTTATGGGTGAGGGCGGAATTGTGGTGCCTCCTTTCAATTATTTCAAAGAAGTGAAAAAGGTTCTCGATCACTACGGCATCCTCTTCATAGCTGATGAAGTGCAATCCGGCTTCGGGAGAACCGGCAAGATGTTTGCGATCGAGCATTATGGAGTCGAACCAGACATTTTCGTCACCGCCAAGGGCATTGCCGACGGCTTCCCCCTCAGTGCCTACACTGTGCGGCCAGAGATTGCAGAGGCATACAAACCAGGCGACCATCTCACCACATTTGGTGGCAACCCTGTATCATGCGCTGCCGCCCTCGCCAATATCGAGTTCATGGAGCGCGAAAAATTGCCGGCACGATCGGCCGAGATGGGTGAATACGCGATGGGCAAATTGCGTGAACTACAAAAACGTAATTCGATGATCGGCGAAGTTCGCGGACTTGGTTTGATGATCGGCGTTGAGCTTGTGAAAGACGCGGAGAAGACTGCGGCCGCGGCAGAAGCAGATTCGATCAAAGAAATTTGTCTGCAGAAGGGCTTACTCATTGGTGTCGGCGGTGTTCACGGCAACGTAATACGGTTCCAGCCACCGCTTATCATCAGCAAAGAACAGCTAGATAAAGCGATCGGCATCTTCACCGCAGCCTTGAATGAAGTGCGACAGCCGGCCGCGGCAGGGGCTCGCACATAGTTAGCAGTCTATCTGCGAAGATAACCAAAAACAGATTCGTTGTCTTTTACATACTCCTGGACGCTTGTTGCGCGCTTGCCGGTGATCATTTCTACATCATTAGTTTGACGATTGTAGCGATCATCGGCATGCAATTTAGCCATTTCTTTGATATGCGCTGCGACATGATCGGGTAGTCCTTTCGGAAGAAACTCGTCCTGGTACCATCTGTCAAACGGAATGTCGACATATTTGACCGGCCTGTTCAGTGCTAATTCGTATTCTTTAGCCATGGCATTCAAATCTTGGCTCCTGGGACCTGTCAACTCATAAACTTTTCCGGCATGTCCTTTCGGATTCTCCAAAATAGTGGCAATCACTTTAGCAACGTCATAGGTAGCCACCGGCGAAGTTTTAGCATTGCCAAATGGTAGACAGATGACGCCGTTTTTGTCAATTGAAGCTGCTGCCCAGCTCGAGAAGAAAAAGTGCTCCAAAAAAGCAGTTGCTCTCACATGTGCAACTGGTACGCCAGACCAGTTCATCACTTGTTCGGCAAGCCAATGCATCTTCTGCTGCGGAGAGTTAGTCATATTTGTCAGACTCATCTGCGACACTGTCATTTGAGAAATATTGACCAGGATTTCCAAATCGTTCTTTTGCTTTGCTGCAGCCGCGAAAATACAAGATGCTTCCAAATAGCTCGCCGAGACGGACATACCGAAAAACGCTTTTTCGCACCCAGATAAAGCCTTTACGACATCGCTTGGATTAGTCAAATCGCCGCAGACTACTTCAGCTCCGAGCCCACGCAAAGATTGGGCGCGCTCATCGTCCGCATGCACCATGGCTCGCACTAGCAGATTTTTTGTTAATAGCGCCTCGACTACTTTGCGTCCGACATTGCCGAGCCGACCAGCGGCGCCTGTGACCAGGATTGGACTTGAGCTGGACATAACACCTCGCTAAATTTCGGTCATAACCGACGCCTGAAATTGCAAATGCTAACATTTTGCCTGCCCGATTGAGCGAGTCCTTCATTGCGCGCAGCATGACTGGGCCCCTACCCCAGGCAAAACGTCAATGGGCATTGTGACCGAACTGACTTTTGATCGAATCAGCGAGCGAATTCTGCCGTCTTCCCGCCCAGATCGGAGATTTGATCGCGCTAAGAATGAGATAGCCAGCCATAAAAGTGCCGGCTGCAACAATCGCCCGAATGAATAGGCTATCCGGGTCGGCACGGAGCAAGTTAGCTCCGATCAAAGCAATCAGGAGAGCCGCCCCCACTGACACCGCTAGATTCAAATCAATGTTCTTCATGACAAATTCCTAATAGTGCTGACACTGTCATCACCCACTCGCAAAAAAAATTAGGAGCGCCCACCAAACAGAGGTCTAGTGGGATTTTGATATATGCCGCATATGCAAATGAAAGACAATAGGTATACGAAACATATCCAAGCCCCACCTACAGGATAAAAACTCCTCCCGTGCCAGATGAGATAAAAGAACAAGCGAAGCCCAAACTCGCAACCGAAACTTCCCGCAGCGAGTCGGGAGGTCCGATGCGCACAGGCGTAGGTCATTGGGATGGCGGTCGAATGATCACTCAATTAAAAAATTCGGGCCCAGAGCACGAATATGCGGGTCTAAATGCGGACACAACGCACCCTTAACCGTGGCTAGAGCCACACATAGACTACGGTTGGCGATATAATCGCCATGTACTGTGAAATTGAAGGTAAATAGACATGGTCGAGATTGACATTATTAATCAGGGTAAGTTGCGTTGCGAAGCCACACATGAGCCTTCGGGAGTGAAATTGTTGACGGACGCACCGAAAGACAATAATGGCGAAGGAAAATCTTTCTCGCCAACAGATTTACTGGCAACAGCACTAGGAAGCTGCATGATGACGATCATGAGTATTTCGGCACAAAAAGAAGATATCGACCTCACGGGAAGTAGTGTCAGTGTAATAAAAGAGATGTCTGCATCGGGACCGCGCCGCATTGCGAAACTAACAGTTAAGTTCGACATACCTACACGAGTCACGGAAGTGCAGCGACAAAAGTTGCACAACGCCGCAATGGCATGTCCCGTGCACAAAAGTCTGCATCCCGATGTTGAAGTGGCGGTGACGTTCAATTGGTCGGCACTGGTGACGGCGTAAAACTGACACCAGAGGTAGTGCCGTAACTTTCAATCGATATGACGCTGCTGCAGACGCAACGCCTGACCCTGCGTAATCTTGAACCTGCAGATTGCCAAGCAATCATCAAATTCGCAAATGACGAAGCGATCAATCGTCATTTGCGTTTCGGCTCAATCAGCACAGAGTCAGGCGCTCATGAGTATATCGCTAAATCGCTGGCTGCTTCGCGCCAGGAGCCGCGGCTAAGTTACAAGTTGGCGATGACAGTCAAACCATTGCACGAAATGGCAGGTTCGTGCTGGTTGGATATTGAAGATCCCGACAGCCGCAATGCCTCGATTGGTTATTTCGTCGATAAGAAGCGCTGGGGCCGGGGTTTGGCCACCGAAATGGTACAGGCGCTAATCAATTACGGTTTCGAGCAATTGCACCTTCACCGAATCTACGGCAATTGCGACGCTGAAAATCCGGCCACGCGTCGAGTTCTAGAAAAAGTCGGCATGCGCCAGGAGGGAATCCTGCGCCAGCACTGTTTGCGCAGCTATGGCTGGGCAGACGTGTGTTTTTACGGCATATTGCGTTCGGAGTGGGGAGTATACTGAAATAAGTTACGCTGTCCCCTTGAGTTGAGTTATTCCAATGTTTGCTGAGTCCGACGATTATTACTGCCCGCAGGCGCAGCGAATATATTGAAAGGGTCGATTGAAATCGAATTGAAAAGAATCGAGGCTCGTTCGGAATTTCAAATCTGGCAAAGGTTGAGCAGCGCAGAGCTTTCGGCTAACTTCCTGAGCCGCCATCCACGGGCTCGCCCACGACGCCCATGAAAAGAATGACACCGTTGTTGTCATCTCGCAAGCAATAAAAGAATGGTCTATCGACTTTCATTTGCAACGGTCTGCCGGCGAATGCTCCCTTAGACATTCCCACTTCAGTTGCAGCCGCAGCTTCAGTGCCGTTTTCGTTTAGAAGCAAAAACGCCTTTTGTTGGCATGAACTGATGTACACGCGATCCGAACTGACTGTCGAAAAATCTGCGGAATGTCCAAAAGCTGTTTTGATACCCAACTGTTCAAGTGGCTTGATCAAGCCAATTGCATTTTCAACTTTGAAACGTGGCAGCGATAGTTCCAGGCTTCTCATCGCCGCAAAACCCTTGATATAGCCATCAAGCGTGTGTTCGGAAAGTTTTGCGCAGAAATCGGTTACGTTAGTGTTTTTCTCAGGCAGAAATATGTACATCGCCGTTGGCACAGATTTTGACGGATCTCGCGCTCGATCCCAATCTCCATACGGTAATCGAATCGCTTGAAAATCATTAGTGACCAGGGCACTCGAGGACTCGAACAGCTTGTTCATCATCATCACCGGCTTAACATTACCGTCAGCCAAATGAAATGGTGCTGCTGCAGTTGCGCTTGGTGCAAACGTCTCACGCCATTGACCCTTGAAGTATACAGTCTGAAGAATTGCGATCGACTCTGGTGGCTGCTCCACAATTTCCGTAATTTTGCCGTGCGTTCGTTGCTTCACCCAATCGTTAATCTCTCCAGCACTTGAAACAACTCGGACAGGCGCATCGAAAGTCTCTTTCGCGCCTCTGACGAAGTTTGGATGTAAATGAACGTCTTTATTAGCAAACAATCCCTGTGAAATTAAGACGTCAGCGCTCCATGTGTTTGACACCATCTCGTTCAGGAGCGATTTCACATCGTGCTGCAGATCTAACACAGAATCGTAGTTGCTTCCCAGCGCATGCAGCATTTCTTTCTGCGTTTCACCTTTTGCACCGGTGGTAGCAAGTGCCACCGCAAGCGATGCACTGAATGGAGAAAGCACTAAGTTTTTACGAGATGGATCGGCGGCGAGCAAAGCTTTGAATATTGCCAACCCGAATTCGTTTACATTCGCGGCAGCAC
>CAJCHQ010000707.1 GCA_903970295.1 Bryobacterales bacterium | reverse complement strand
CGAGGCTCAGCGCGCCGAGCAGATGATTGCTGACACCGATGTCGTTATCGATTCGTTAGACAATTGGCAAACCAAATTATTAGCAAGCGATGTTTGCATGCATTTGCGCAAACCTCTTGTACATGGGGGTGGCACCGGATTTAGATTTCAAATCTACACCATGGTGCCTGGCAAGTCGGCGTGCCTGCGTTGCGCATTTCCGCTGGCCGGAATTGATGACGTGCCTCTAACGCCGCCCAGTGACGGACGTTTGGGACCAGTGATCGCCATGGCTGCTGCGATGCAGGCGCTCGAGGCAATCAAGATCATTGCTCGGTTAGGCGTTAGTCAAGGCAACGAATTACACAAATTTGATTGCTTGAGCGGCGAATTCGAGGCAATTCGCGGTCTCGACCCTAAGCGTGATTGTCCGGATTGCGGTCGCGGCAAGTAGACTTATGGAGCTGTGCCGGGTTTGAAGTCTGCCGGGCAGCTGGCAGTTTTCATCGCTGCTGTAATTTCGGTCGCTCGCTGCGGGTAACGGATGCGAATCAAGCGCTCGATTGTATTCCACTCGCGTTGAGTCTCTTTGAGAGCTAGCTCCCTCGCCATGCTGAAATAAGTTGCTTGTCCCAACTTTTTGGCGCCCTCGGCTTCAGTCGCCGAATTCTTATCGAGGCCGCCGTATTCAAAACCGAGCATCGCGATTTCGCGGGGATCTCTGCTAGTCTTCGACCAATTGATGGGCTCGATATTATATGGATCGACATTGCCTGGACTTCTATCTTCGATTTTCAACTCGAGATAGTTAGACAGGAAGTAGAAATCCTGCAGTGTGCGGAGCAGCTGCCCAAAGTGATAAAGCGCTCTGGCTCGATCTTCCGGGTCGGAATCCGCGGTCCCGGCAAAATCGATTATCTTTTTCGTCTCGCGATCGGTCAGAGAGAGAACTTGCCTGGTCAGAGGCGGAGCCCCGTCGCCTTTGCCATTGGCCAGCGCCTTTTTGTCTAAAATCGGGTCGCTCTTTTCGCACGCTTCAGAAACGAGCTTCACGTTGGCACTGCATACAGTGCGTCCTAGCGCCTCTTCGATTATTCCTCTATACAACCCTTCCTTCGTTTGATTCGTTTGATTCGTTTGATTCGTTTGGTTCGTGTGATTGGAGCTGGAATCCGGCTTGGCTTGAGCATTCGTTGTCAATGTCAGACTGCACAGAATGGTCAGCGCAATCTTGAATATGGTTTGCATATCTGTTCTCGAGTTCATCTTGTTTTGAATTAATGCGCCTGACTTTTTTCGAGCGAACAACCGGGCTCGTTTGATGGCAATATATTGGGGCGATCCGTGCGAACGCCCTTCCATAGCCATTCTCGAGGTGATACACGATTGAGTGTGTTGAATAACCAAAGCATATCCGTTGCTAAATTTGATACCGCCCTTGAGGACATTGAATTCATATCCTTCGATACTGAGACGACTGGGTTATCGCCAATTGTGGCCAAGCTAATCGAACTCTCAGGAGTGAAGTTTCGACTGGGCGACGCCAATGTGTCAACGTTTTCTTCTCTTATTAATCCGCGGACGCGCATTCCAGCGGAGGTGACGGCGATCCATGGTATCACCGACAAAATGGTCCGCGATGCCCCTGATATATCTGAAGTCCTACCGAACTTCCTCCGCTGGATAGGTTCGAGCGACACTGTCCTGGTCGCGCACAATGCCTCCTTCGATCTTGGATTTCTGCGAGTGGCCCTGGCAAAACTTCAACTGAGTGTGCCCAGCAATTGGGTGATCGATACGTTGCCGTTGGCTCGACGCGTACTCGTCGATGCTCCGAATCATCGCCTGAAAACTCTCGTCGAATTTCTGGCATTGGAATCAGGTGGTTATCACCGAGCTCTCGCCGATAGTCATCACGTGAGAAATATTCTGAATCACATCGTCTCACCAGCCTACATGGTTACGACGTGGGAAGGTTTGAGCGAGCTTGGATGTGTTTCCAATTTCAACAAAAGCGAAACTGAAGAGTGGGGACTTTTTGAAACCACGCAGGAAATGCTCGATCAAGTCGAGTCGATTCGGCAAGCGATTGCCGATGGCGCATCGGTAACGTTCATATATAAAGGAACGTGGTCAAGCCGCCGCAAAATCAGCCCCACTGCTGTTATTAAGAATCGAGGCGTTTTCTATCTCACTGGAAATTGCCACAGAATGAGACAGGAGAGGACTTTTCGATTGGATAAGATGCTCGAGCTCCAGATATTCGGCACTTCGTCATGACTGCCTCGTGCTGTATGATGTAGGGTTGCCGTCACCTTGGCTTCTACATGCAAAGAATTGAGCCGTTTCGCCGCAGTTTGCTCTCTGGACTCTTGAGTTCAGCAGTTTTGCTGGGCTCGTGCTCGCCGGATGCTTTCGCTTTTGCATTTGGAGAACATCGCCGTCGCAAAGCAGAACAGGCGGAAGGAAACCAGCAGTCTCAAACATCGCAACCTCAGTCGTCACAGCCTCAGTCACCGCAAACGCAAACACCGCAAACACAAAAACCCCTACCGCAAACACCACAAACGCAAGCGCCGACTGTCAACGATTTAGAGGCTGCACCAACTGGTGTCGTCACTCCTGATGCGAAAACCGATCCTGCAGCCCCGGTAATGGACCTGAAACCGGACAACCTCAATCCGACTACAGATGCGAAAACTGAGTCGGCCAGCCCCGCAGCAGATATGAAGCCTGACTCTGTTAGCCCGGGAACGGAATTGAAACCGGACTCAGTCAATCCTTCTACAGAGACGAAAACCGATTCGGCCACCCCATCGGCAGAGCTGAAACCTGACGTAGTCAGCCCAGCTCCGATTGTGAAAAACGAGTCGGGGAGCCCATCGGCAGAGTTGAAACCTGACTCAGTCAGCCCCACACCAGAAGTGAAAACCGGATCTAGCAACCCAGTTCAAGAAATGAAAACTGAGTCTCTCAGCCCATCTCCCGATGTGCAAACCGGGTCGGTGGTTCCTGCACCAGATGCCAAAGCGAGTTCTGTCAGCCCGGGTACTACTGATTCGGCAACCACGGGAAGTGGCAACCAACCTGGCAGGGGTGACGCATCATTACCGGCGAAAGCGGATAGCGATAAGCTGCCGTCGGGCAATGGCACACGGCGAGGAGGCAATTGGAACAAATTCGTGAAGCGCTTCACGACGAAACCAGTGAACGCAAAGGGCACGAAGCCGAACGGCACACCGGGCGGAACCGAAGGCGCACAGGCAGAGCAAGGTGCAACCGGATCAGCGTCACAGGAGGCAATGACGACCGCCGGGAGCGACGGCACTAACACTAGCACTGGCAAGACGAGCAGCAAAGCTGGCCCGACAACCAGCAAAACTGGCTCGTCCGCAAGCAATGGGCAGAGCGGTGCGGCGGAGCGATCGCTCAAAAAACAATTCACTGACATCGGCTCTGGTAGCTCGGATACGGGATCCAAAAAGCCAGCCGGCGATCAAGCCGGTTCGGAACACTTCGGACGTTTGTCCGGTGACGCTGATAATGAAAATGCTAAGCCTGAGCCGAAGACTGCCAAGCAACAAGCCGCCGAAGAGCGAGACGCCAAGCTGGAAAGCAAGGCAAAGCAAATCGACAGACACCTGCATGCGGGTGACATTTTTCTCGAGCGCCGAGATTTGACTAATTCATTGCTTGAATATGAGGATGTGATCAAGCTCGATCCGAAGAGTTTCAAGGGACATTACATGCTGGCCAAAGTGCTGCTCGGCATGTCTGACTACGAAGAAGCGCTGAAGGAAGCCGATGAAATCGTGCGTCTGCGCGAAACTAGCGGTGACGCCCATTTTATGCGGGGCGAATGCTTGCGCCTTTTGAAGAATTATTCGCAGGCTTTCGACGAATACAACAATTGCTTGAAAGTGGATCACGAGAATGCGCTCGCTCATGCTTATCTTGCCGAATGCTATCGCAAGAAATCGGCATACAAGCAGGCAATCGGCGAGTGTCGCAAAGCGATCAAATTGAACGAGCATTTGGTCGTGCCGCATTTGATATTGGCTCAATGTTTGGCGGCAGATCGACTTCCCGACGAAGCATTAGCTGAATACAAAGTGGCCCTCGGGCTCGACCCGAAAGATCCGGTCGTGCACGCGAGATACGGCTTGGCTTCGGGCAATGCCGGACGATGGGAAACTTGTCTGGATGAATTCCGCAAATCAGTCGAGCTGAGTCCTCGCTATTCCGAGGGACATCTTGGCTTGTCTTGGGCTCTAGCCAACACCAACAAAAATACTGAAGCCGTCAAGGAAGCGAAGATCGCAGTCAGTTTGGCGCCGAATGACACCGATACGCACTCTAACTTAGCCTGGGTCTACGCGCGAAAAGGTGATTTTCAGGATGCTGTAATTGAATACCGTCTGGCAATAAAAATCGATCCGAAAAATGCCAGCCTCCATCGCGCGCTTGGTTTGTCGCTGCGCGACACCGGAGACATCAACGGTGCAATCGCCGAGCTTCTCGTGACGACAAAAATGGCACCGCATGATTTTGAATCGCGCCTGGCTCTGCAATCGTTGATGCAAAGCAAACGGCAAAATTAGCGACTGCTTACGGCTGCCGCTACCTGCTGCTATTGCTTACTGCTGCCTGGTTTGATCGCCTTGTTGCCGTCTTTGCACATGGGGCATTCCGGCTCGGCGTAAGATGCGAGATTGAGAGTAATCAGTTTGTGAAATGGAATGCCGAAGTCAATGGTGCCACCGCTGCGATCCACGATCGCGGCAACAGCTATGGGGTCACCGCCCAGAGCCTTTACCAATTCGACAACTTTCCGAGCCGAGCCACCGGTTGTGGTGACATCTTCGACAACCAGAATCTTTTCTCCAGGGCTGATTTCCAAACCACGTCTTAGCGCAAAGCTATTTGGATCGCCTTTGTCATCGACAACTCGTTCTGCAAATAATCCGCGAATCGGTTCGTGATCCGGGAGGATTTTATCCAGTGCGGCGGCCATCATCACTTCCCAGTGAATGGCACCGAGGGCCGGACCAATCACGGACTGTGGAATCAATGTTGCTTCGATCAGTTGTTTCGCCATAATGTCGGCCAACATCAGCCCATGACGCGGATATTGCAAGACGCGCTGGCATTGAATGTAATCGCTGCTATGTAAACCACTGGTCAAAAGGAAGTGCCCGTTTCTCCAGGCATCGACCGACTTGAGGATTTCTTCTGGTGTTTTCGTCTTGACTGCGCTCATCTTTCGCCTCTTTTTTATGCGTTTTCCAGGGAAAGATTACACCGGATTGCAAATTTATTCCCTTGTCAAGAATAAACTTTCGAGGCCAGGAGCGAAGCTTGGTGTATTCTTGGCGTATGAAACCTTTAATTGGCATCAATCTCGACTACGATCCAGGTCCGCCTACCATTGCGTTGATCCAGACCGGATACGTCAATTCAGTCGTCAAAGCCGGCGGCATTCCTGTTCTACTGGCACCAATTCCGGATGACGATGTCGCTCATGTCATTGCTCGTCTGGATGGATTAATAATGACCGGTGGTCCGGACTACTGTCCTTCTAACTATGGCGAAGAGCCACACGAGTCGATCGAGCTCATGCCGCCGGACCGCGATCGCTTCGACCGCAAGTTGATCACCACTGTATTGAAGAACACCGACATGCCAGTCCTTGGGGTTTGCGCCGGCTGTCAAATTCTGAACATCGTTCTGGGTGGATCGCTGATTCAGGACATCAAATCTGAACTTCCGCAATCAACGGTCAACCATTCGAATAACAAGGAACCGTGGCGAGAGGGACACAATCGACATGACGTGCGAATTGAGACTGGGACTTACTTGTCTAAGCTTTATGGATTAAATAAGGTGAGCGTGCCGACGTCGCATCATCAATCCATTCGGAAGCTCGGTGAAGGATTGAAAGCGACAGCATATTGTGAAGACGGTATCATCGAAGCCGTGGAGCACGTCTCCAGACCGTTCACCATTGGAGTGCAGTGGCATCCTGAGCGTGATTTCGATACGAGCAAAAAGTTGTTCGAAGATTTCATCCGGCACGCGCAACAATTCTCAAGTAAGAATGCGGGCAAGACAAATAAGACTTTAGGGCAGACAGATTCTCTATCTCGCAGGTGACTTCCGTGTCGCCTTCGAGCCAATCTGCCAAAGTTCCTGCTCGCGTGCTTATCACTGGCGGAGCTGGTTTCATCGGCAGCCATCTGGCTGATTTTCTGGTCGAAAAAGGTTCGGCTGTAACTGTCATCGACAGTTTTCACGACTATTACGACCAAGCGATCAAGCGCAGCAACATTAGCAAGCATCTTGGTCGGGCAAATTACCGACTCGTCGAAGGCGACATTCGCGACGGCGGCGTGCTGAATTCAGCATTTTCCGATAGTCCTTTCGATGTGGTTATGCATCTGGCTGCATTGGCTGGGGTGCGCCCGTCGCTCAAGCGTCCCTCCGAATACATGGACGTCAATGTTTGCGGCACGCAGAAATTAATCGAAAATCTAATCAGCAGCCCATCGACTCGTTTACTACTCGCATCATCAAGTTCGGTATACGGAAACAGGCAAGGGCATTCTCCTTTTTCCGAAAAGGATCGGGTGGATAAACCATATTCACCATATGCAGCCTCTAAAGCAGCAGCCGAAATGGCTTGCCACGTTGCTCATTCCTGTTACGGATTGAATGTTGTTTGTCTGAGATTTTTCACAGTTTATGGGCCGCGCCAACGACCGGATCTGGCAATCAATAAGTTCTGCCGGCTTATCGATGCCGGCAAGCCGATCGAGGTCTATGGAGATGGTTCAACGCGACGCGATTACACCTTTGTCGATGACACCGTATCCGGTATTGTTGCTGCGATGACTTATGCAGCTCCTGGATTCGACATTATTAATTTGGGTCGTGGGGAGCCGGTGAAGTTGAGCGAGATGATCGATTCGCTAGAGCGCAGCCTTGGAAAAACAGCTAATCGCATTGCCAAACCCGAGCAATCAGGCGATGTCTCTTTTACGCATGCCGACATTGAGAAAGCGCGAAGTTTGCTCAATTACAATCCACGAGTGTCGATCGCCGACGGCATCGAGCGATTTGTCGAGTGGTACAAAGAGCAAAAGATTAAGGCTCCAGCTCCTTCTTTTTAGTTTTCAGAGTTAGATCGATTGTTTCGCCACTCTGGCTGGAATTGCTCTTGGCTTGATTTTCGATCATTTTGATTGCGTACTCGGCTGAAGCCTGCACGTTATCCAGCCGCTGTTTCGTTTGGCGCAATTCTTCTTCCAACGCCGAAACCCGAGAAAGCATTTTTTGCTCGTCTTCCGGAGTCATCGCTTTTCCTTCGACCCGGATGCGGTCCGAGTAGGCTTTAGCCAGGGGACGGCCGATAAGAGTTATGAATAGCACCGCGGCGAGGAAGAGGAACAGGGCTTCAAAAGCTATCATCGTGCAACTCCGCAATTATTTACTGATATTAACACTGCCACGTCTTGACAGTCCGGCTTGACAGAGACAATGTACCCTTTGCATAATCAGCATATACGGCACGGTAGCTCAGTTGGTTAGAGCACGCGACTCATAACCGCGTTGTCGGGGGTTCGATTCCCCCCTGTGCCACCATTCTTAGTCGACTGCTGGGCTCTTTCGGCGTTTTTATGAATTGGTTGGGGATGCTTGGGTGGCCTCTGAGGTACCAGTGAATTGGCGGCAGCACTGGAAATCGTCGGCGCGGTCGCTGAGGTTTTCTGCGACGACCCTCCAATTTCGACAAGGCGTCGGCGCAAAATCTATTTTTTAGGAACGAGCATTGACTTTTCTTTCTCGAATTCCAACCTGGCTTCTTCTTCTCCATAAGCTTGGTAAGCAGTTCCGAGATACCAATGACCTGCTGCGCAATCTTCTAGCCGGAGTGATTCCAAATAGTCGATGATTGCGCCGCGATAGTCTTTTTGAGTAAAGTTCTACGGAGTTCATGCAGCCGGTACGAATTCGTGGGACTGCATATACATAGCCAATGGATCTGACCCACTCTACGCACATAGACTGATCGAAAGATCTTTGCATCATGAGCTATCGAGCATACTGATCCGAAAATATCCTGAACTTTTGGCAAAATCCGAATGGCTCGACGCGAACCCATCGTCATTCAGTTACCTGGGCACGGGTGTTGAAGCCATTAAGGAAGGCAAGTGCGACAATTCTTTGAGCACCGCGGACCCCGAAAATGGTTTTATTAATGAGTACTCCAAAGCGAGCTTTGAGGATGACTTTAACGAAATTGCGGAATGTCTCTTCGATGGTGATAGGTCGCTCTGGAAGCTTTCCAAATACCCTCGTGTGCGAAAAAAATTGATGTCTTAATCCAACTGTAGACCTGTTTATCGGCGTGCAAATACGTCAGCTTGTCGGAACTACTGAACGATCAAGGGTTCATCCTGACCGACACCATTTACATAACTTTGAGGGCACCATAAGTGCCACCAAAACGTTGCCACCAGAGTGTACATGGCATTAGCATCTACAAGGGTTAGTCGGTTCTCCGGACGGAGGTGCGGATAAACTGATCGCCTTGTCAGTTCTTATTGGTTGAGCACTTGTCGATGTGTGTTCCCGCAACCGGATCGAGTTTATCGCTGTAGACAGTCGTAGCATCAGTAAAGAGACCAGCATCAGGTTTTCTAGCGCTCAACGTCAAGTAAGCCTTGTTTCCATAGAACACCGTATAAGATTTACCTTCTGCCTCAAATGAAATTTCCGGCAAAGATGGGTCTTGAACGCGATCGGCTTGATTAATAGCTGTTATCGTTCTCAGCGCTTTATTGTTACGCGGCAAATATTTCTGCCGGTCGTGAGTCAAATATCTTCGCCGCTGGCAGATTTGACGAGCTGATCGATTTGTAGTAGTCGCGAAGGACTTGGAGTCGGCGCGCTGCCGCTG